>NZ_JBXSOL010000008.1:0-233209 GCF_057784555.1 Rhizobium sp. CNPSo 3670 | reverse complement strand
ATGAGGGGCAAGTCACAAGGAAAAACGTCAATGAGAGGTTCCAAACCCAAAACCATCGCCCGAGCACGTTGCCTGCGCCAGTCGGATAACGACGCAGAGGACAAATTGTGGAAGGAACTGCGCGACCGCCGCCTCAACGGAAACAAGTTCGTGCGGCAATTTCCGATCGGTCCCTATTTTGCAGATTTTGCCTGCCGGGAACTGCGGCTCGTGGTCGAAGTCGATGGCAGCCAGCATGCGGAAAGCCGACGGGACGGCATTCGAGATGCCTTCATGACCGGCAATGGCTGGTCGGTGGTTCGTTTCTGGAATGTAGACGTACTGAGCGCGCTGCCATCCGTGCTGGAGACGATCGTTGCGATCTGCGACGGGCTGCTGGTCGAACGCGTCGAGGCAATGGATTTGCGGTTCTTTCCAGCCATGCGTGAATAACGATGGCGTGCCGTGCGATTGCCCCTCACCCTAACCCTCTCCCCGTATTGACGGGGAGAGGGGACGTGCCCTGTCGAGAGTTTTTGGGTGGGACGGACAGGTCGCGGCATATCCCCTTCTCCCCGTCAAAACGGGGAGAAGGTGCCGGCAGGCGGATGAGGGGCAGATCCCACGGGCGGACCTGAATGAAAGAATGCAGGCGGGAAGGGCCAGGGTGCCTTTCCGCAACCACCGGACACGTGTGATAAACTTGCAATGCAAGGTCGAGCGCCGATCCAAACTTTCCCGACCGTCGACACTTTCGGGCGGCATCCATAAAATTTGCTGTTATAAAACAGACGCTTAACCCGTCACAAATGTTTCACGGATTTGACATAAAAGGACGGTGCTTACAGCGTTAAGAGAGTCCCGCCGATGAAAAAAGGCATGCGAGGGCCTCTCTATAGGCCGCACTCACACAAGCCCAATGCGGGAGATTTCTAATGAACACCTTCAAGCTCACCGTTGCCGCGCTCGCTGCAACTGCCGCTTTCGCTGGCGCAGCCGTCGCTCGCGACCAGATCCAGATCGCTGGTTCGTCCACCGTCCTGCCTTACGCCAAGATCGTTGCCGAGTCCTTCGGCGAGACCTTCACCAACTTCAAGACGCCGGTCGTCGAATCCGGCGGCACGGGCGCTGGTCTGAAGGAATTCTGCAAGGGCGTTGGTGAAGACACCATCGACATCGCCAACGCTTCGCGTCCGATCAACAAGAATGAAGCCGAAGCCTGCAAGGCCGCCGGCGTAACCGACATCCAGGAAGTCAAGATCGGTTATGACGGCATCGTCTTCGCAACCGACTCGTCCAACCCGGATGTCGCTTATGTTCCGGCCGACATCTACAAGGCCCTCGCTGCCCAGGTCGTCGTCGACGGCAAGCTCGTCGCCAACCCCTACAAGAAGTGGTCGGAAGTCAACCCGAAGCTCCCGGCCGTTGATATCGCCGCCTATATCCCGGGCGAAAAGCACGGCACGCGCGAAGTCTTCGAACAGAACGTTCTTGCCGCCGGCTGCAAGGCTTCGGGCGCTCTCGACGTTATCGCCAAGGAAATCACCGACAAGGCTGCCCAGACCAAGGCCTGCGTCGCAGTCCGCAAGGACGGCGCTGCAGTCGACATCGACGGCGACTATCCGGAAACCCTCGCACGCATCGCCGCCAACAAGACCGGCGTCGGCGTATTCGGCCTTTCCTTCTATGAAAACAACGCCGACAAGCTCAAGGTCGCCAGCGTGAACGGTATCGTTCCGTCCACCGAAACGATCGCCAACGGCACCTATCCGGTTTCCCGCCCGCTGTTCTTCTATGTCAAGAAGGCACATCTCGGCGCCGTTCCGGGCCTGAAGGAATATGTCAACTTCTTCATATCCGACCAGATGATCGGCCCCGACGGCCCGCTGGCTGAATACGGCCTCGTTGCCGCTCCGGATGCCGAGCGTGATGCGATCCGCAAGGACGTCGAAGCCGGTAAGTCCATGTAAATGACTTTGCCGGCGCGGTGCTTCAAAGCCCGCGCCGGCATCGTTAATGTCCCTGCGTGGCGGTCTTTCCGCTGCAGGGTTGAATTCCTTCTCCAAGATTGGAAGCCGAAGGCAGGCTGATGAAGCCGCCGCGCTTTTTGGGGGCCACGGGCCTGGGGACGTAACGAATGAGCACATCCGTCATACTTCTGTGCCTTGTGGTGATCGGCGCCGCCGCCTATCTGGTCGCGCGCAGCCGTGCCACGGCCCTTGCCGGAGGCAGGTCCTCCGCACTCCATTCCCGGCCGGCCTATTACGGCGCCTATGCCGCGATCTGGACGGTTCTTCCCGCCCTCATCGTCCTCTGCGTCTGGCTCTCCGTCAGCCCCGGCATCATCCAGTCCTCGGTTCGGGGAGCTTTCCCTGCTGACGTCAAGGCTCAGGCCGCAGTCGAACAGGATCTGAGCTATTCGATGGTGGCGACGGTCGCGCGCGGGCTGACGATGCTGACATCGGACGAAGCCGCCGCGGTGGCAAACGATCCGGCCGCCCTGCAGGCCAAGCTCAGCGAAAAGGGCGTGCCGCTCGCCGGCCAGCCGCAGCCTTACATGGTCGAGGCCGCCAAGACGCTGAATTCCATGAGCATGACGAGCCGCCTCGCCATGACGGCGATTGTCTTCATTCTGGCCGTTGCCGGCGCCCTTTATGCGCTGCGCGCCATCGCGCCGCGCTTCCGCGCCCGCAACCGCGTCGAGCGCGTCATGCTCTGGGGCCTGCTGCTCGCCTCCTCGATCGCCATCTTGACGACGGTCGGCATCGTGTTGTCCATGCTGTCGGAAGCCGCCCGCTTCTTTGCCGTCGTTCCCGCCGGCGAATTCTTCTTCGGCACCGTCTGGGATCCGCGCTTTGCCGGCGCCGGCAGCTCCTCCTTCGGCCAGTTCGGCCTGATCCCGCTCCTACTCGGCACGCTCTATATCGGCCTCGTCGCCATGTTGGTCGCGGTTCCGGTCGGCCTCTTCGCCGCCATCTATATGGCCGAATACGCCTCGCCGAAGCTGCGTTCCGTCTCCAAGCCTCTTCTCGAAGTGCTGGCCGGCATCCCGACGATCGTCTACGGCTTCTTCGCGCTCGTCACCGTCGGTCCGTTCCTGCGCGATTTCTCCGCCCAGATCAGCGGCCTGCTCTCCGGCAGCTACACCAATTTCATCCAGGCGCAGAGCGTTCTGACGGCTGGTATCGTCATGGGTATCATGTTGATCCCCTACGTCTCCTCGCTGTCGGACGACATCATCACCGCCGTGCCGCGGGCACTGCGTGATGGTTCGCTCGGTCTCGGCGCCACACGCTCCGAAACCATCAAGAAGGTGGTCCTGCCGGCCGCGCTTCCCGGCATCGTCGGCGCGCTGCTGATGACCGCCTCGCGCGCCATCGGCGAGACCATGATCGTCGTGTTGGCCGCGGGTGTCGCCGCCCGCATTCAGATCAACCCTTTCGAGCCGATGACCACGGTGACCGTCAAGATCGTCAACCAGCTGACGGGCGACCTTGAGTTCACCTCGCCGCAGACGCTGGTTGCCTTCGCGCTTGGCATCACGCTGTTCTGCATCACGCTTTGCCTCAACATCTATGCGCTCTACATCGTGCGCAAATACCGGGAGCAGTACGAATGACGAATATTGTTTCTCCCGCCATCGGTGCCACCGTTTCCAAAGCGCCGGCCCGCCGTGATATCGGCATCAAGCGCCGCTATGCCGCCGAGCGCCGGTTCCAGGCCTACGGTATCGCCGCCATCGCCTTCGGCCTTATCTTCCTCTTCGTCCTGCTGTGGACGGTGATCGGCAAGGGCTACACCGCCTTCCAGCAGACGACGATCACCCTGCCGATCGAATTCACGGAGAAGACGATCGACCCGGACAACAAGCGCGCGACCGATCCTTCCGTGCTGGTCGCGGCCAATTATCCGGTTCTGCTGCGCGAAGCGATCGTCAAGCAGCTGAACATCAATGCATCGAGCCGTCCGGATGTGCGCGACGCAACCGCGATGCTCTCCAAGAGCGCGCCGATCCAGCTGCGTGATCTGGTCGTCGCCGATCCCTCGATCATCGGCAAGACGGTCAATGTCACCTTGCTCGCCGACGCCAATGTCGATAGCGCCAACAAGGGCCAGATCGATCTCTCCGTCGAAGAGAAGAACCGCAAGGTCAACGACAAGCAGGTGGCCTGGATGAACCAGCTAAAGGCGGACGGCGCGCTTCAGAAGCAGTTCAACAGCGGCCTTTTCGTCAACGGCAATTCCAGCCGTCCCGAAGCCGCCGGCCTCGGCGTCGCCCTCATCGGCTCGCTCTACCTGATGCTGATCGTGCTCGTGCTGTCGCTGCCGATCGGTGTGGCGGCGTCGATCTATCTCGAAGAGTTCGCGCCGAAGAACAGGCTGACCGACCTGATCGAGGTCAACATCAACAACCTCGCCGCCGTCCCGTCGATCGTCTATGGTCTGCTCGGCCTTTCCGTCTTCATCAACTTCATCGGTCTGCCGCGCTCGGCGTCGCTGGTCGGCGGCCTGGTGCTGACGCTGATGACGCTGCCGACGATCATCATCGCGACCCGCGCCGCATTGCGCGCCGTGCCGCCCTCGATCCGCGCCGCCGCCTTGGGCCTCGGCGCCTCGAAGATGCAGATGGTGTTCCACCATGTCCTGCCGCTTGCCATGCCCGGCATTCTCACCGGCACCATCATCGGCCTGGCGCATGCGCTCGGCGAGACCGCGCCGCTGCTCCTGATCGGCATGGTCGCCTTCGTCGCCAATGCGCCCACGACGCCGCTCGAGCCCTCGACGGCCTTGCCCGTGCAGGTCTATATGTGGGCGAACGAGGCCGAACGTGCCTTCGTGGAGCGTACTTCGGGTGCCATCATCGTTCTGCTCCTGTTCCTGGTCGTCATGAACATGGGCGCCATCCTCTTGCGTCGTCGCTTCGAGCGCCGCTGGTAAACGGAGTCAAACATCATGAACATGCTGACGGAAGCTGCAGTTGAAAAGGCGCTGGATCAGAAGATGAGCAACGTCCCGTATAAAATGATCGGACAGGATGTCTCCGTATACTACGGCGAGAAGCGCGCGCTTTTCGACGTGAACCTGAACATCCGCGAAAACACCGTAACCGCCCTGATCGGCCCCTCGGGCTGCGGCAAGTCGACCTTCCTGCGAAGCCTGAACCGCATGAACGACACGATCGAGGGGTGCCGCGTCACCGGCAAGATCACGCTCGACAGCGACGATATCTATGATCCGGATATCGACGTCGTCGAACTTCGCGCCCGCGTCGGCATGGTTTTCCAGAAGCCGAACCCGTTCCCGAAGTCGATCTATGAAAACGTCTCCTACGGCCCCCGCATCCACGGTCTCGCCAAGTCGAAGGCCGATCTCGACCAGATCGTTGAGAGCAGCCTGCAGCGCGCCGGCCTCTGGAACGAGGTCAAGGACCGCGTGCACGAATCCGGCACGGGCCTCTCCGGCGGTCAGCAGCAGCGCCTGTGCATTGCCCGCGCCGTTGCCGTCAGCCCGGAAGTCATCCTGATGGACGAGCCCTGCTCGGCCCTTGACCCGATCGCCACCGCCAAGGTCGAGGAGCTGATCCACGAACTGCGCGAAAACTATACGATCGTCATCGTCACCCACTCCATGCAGCAGGCCGCGCGCGTCTCGCAGCGCACCGCCATGTTCCACCTCGGCAATCTTGTCGAGGAGAACGACACCGACAAGATGTTCACCAATCCGGACGATCCCCGTACCCAGGACTACATCATGGGTCGCTTCGGCTGATCACGGCCATCCGAAGCCTTCCCCTTATTCGAGGACAAAGCCCCATGGCATCGACACATATTTATTCTGCCTATGATGATGATCTGAAGTTCCTTTCCAGGCGGATTTCCGAAATGGGCGGCCTGGCCGAACAGATGGTCGCCGAATCCGTCCGGGCGCTGGTCAACGGCGATACCGCGCTGGCGCAGAAGGTCATCTCAGACGACGTGATCCTCGATCACACCGAGCGCGAAATCGGCGACAAGGCGATCGTCACCATCGCCCGCCGTCAGCCGATGGCGGCGGACCTGCGCGAAATCATGGGTTCGATCCGCATCGCCGCCGATCTCGAACGCGTCGGCGACCTTGGCAAGAACACCGCCAAGCGCGTCATCGCCGTGCAGAGCACCGGCGTGCCCCGCAAGCTCGCCCGCGGTCTCGAGCATCTCTCCGAGCTGGCGCTTGTCCAGCTCAAGGAAGTGCTCGACGTCTATACGACACGCGCTGCCGACAAGGCGACCGCCATCCGCGAACGCGACAACGAGATCGACGCCATGTACACCTCGCTGTTCCGCGAGCTCTTGACCTACATGATGGAAGATCCGCGCAACATCACGAGCTGCACGCATCTGCTCTTCTGCGCCAAGAACATCGAGCGCATCGGCGACCATGCCACCAACATCGCCGAGACGATCTACTACATGGCAACAGGCGCCCAGCCGGAAGGCGATCGCCCAAAGGATGACAGCGCCAACACCGTCGGCGCCGCGACGGAATAATCCTTCCAAGATTGCGTGCGCGCCCGTTCGGGGCGCGCAAAGAGGTCGCAGCCAATTTCTGAATTTGCGCAGGACGCCTGCTTAAACCCCCAGTTTAAGGCTTGTGCGCGAGGAGACGGACACGCATGATCCCGAGAGTCGCAGTTGTTGAAGACGAGGAAGCCCTCAGCGTGCTCCTTCGCTATAATCTCGAAGCCGAAGGCTTCGAGGTCGATACCATCCTGCGCGGCGACGAGGCCGAAATTAGGCTTCAGGAGCGCACGCCCGACCTGCTCATCCTCGACTGGATGCTGCCCGGCGTCTCCGGCATCGAACTCTGCCGGCGCCTGCGCATGCGGCCGGAAACCGAGCGACTGCCGATCATCATGCTGACGGCGCGCGGCGAGGAGAGCGAGCGTGTGCGCGGACTGTCCACCGGCGCCGACGATTATGTCGTCAAGCCCTTCTCGACCCCCGAACTCGTCGCCCGCGTCAAGGCGATGCTGCGCCGTGCCCGCCCCGAGGTGCTGTCCTCGGTGCTGAAATGCGGCGATATCGAGCTCGACCGCGAAACCCATCGCGTCCACCGCAAGAGCCGCGAAGTCCGCCTCGGCCCGACCGAATTCCGCCTGCTGGAATTCCTGATGTCGTCGCCGGGCCGGGTCTTTTCCCGCTCGCAGCTGCTCGACGGCGTCTGGGGCCACGACATCTATGTCGACGAACGAACCGTCGACGTCCATGTCGGCCGCCTGCGCAAGGCGCTGAACTTCTCCAACATGCAGGACGTCATCCGCACCGTCCGTGGCGCGGGTTATTCGATGGAAGCCTGAGGCTGAGGGAGTGTGTGGGGTGGGCGTTCCCGCCAAACGCACGGCAGTACGGCTTGTGAGGCCCCCCTTGCCGTCGTCGATCGCAGCCGCTTCGTCGCCAGCGTCATTGCGCCGGCGAGGCTTATGCGTCTCGGCACCAACCTCTCCTCCGTCATCCCAGGGCTTGACCCTGGGATCCATGCGGCTGGCACGGCGTGAAGAGCTGATGGCATCCAACTGCTGGGAAACAATTGAAGCCGAGTGCTTGGCTGTGGCTCCCAGGGTCAAGCCCTGGGATGACGGAGTGTGGGGTTGGCTTGGTTGCTATACGCAAAGGTCACCTCCCCAATCGAATAAAAAAACGGGCCACTCGGCCCGTTTCACATGCTCAGCGATACAGCCCCCGCTCAGCTGACCCGTGCCGCCGCCCGGCGCCTTTCGTTGATCGGCTGATAGGCAAGCTTCTGATGATAGCTGCAATAGGGCGAATTGTCGGGGGACTCGCAGCCGCAGAAATGGAAATCTTCCTTGAGCGGGTCGCCGACCGGCCATTTGCAGGTGCGTTCGGTGAGCTCCGTCAGGCCGAGGCGGCGAGAAATCGGCACGACCACATTGCCGGCCGGCACATACTCCATTTCCTCGACGGCATCGACCTCGATCTCTTCCTTCAGCATCGTTGCGCCCTGTTGACGGGTCACGGTGCGGGTGGTGATCCGGGAGGCGTAGTTCGGCGCGCGCGGCGCGGATGTCTGGCGCTTCGGCGTGCGCGCCGCGGTGGCCGTGCCGCCGGCCTTGGCGCGGCCGGGAAGGCTGAGCCTGTGCACCTTGCCGATAACGGCGTTTCGGCTGACGCCGCCAAGCTGCGCAGCAATCTGGCTGGCGCTCAGTCCTTCGGCCCAAAGCTTCTTGAGTTTCTCGACCCGCTCGTCTGTCCAGTTCATGCCCTGTCTCCACCTTTTGCGTTGGTGATGGCAGAATCCCTCACCGTTGTCCCGGAAGCCTCCGAAACAAGAAACGCTTGATCAATTTTGGTGACTAGTTCCGCCGCATGCAGTCTAGTAATTGAACTTTAACCTAGTGTGAGGCTGACTCCGTGACAAGAGTCGCGGGAATCCGGATGAATCGAATTTCAAGTTTTCCCCAACTTGCTGCCTCTGCGTGGCATTTCTGCAATAATGCCTGTTGAAGGCCGAAAGTGCCGCTGCACAACCTTGCTGCATAGGCTAAGGCGCCAGTTTTGTTGACAATGCAGCGCGAAAAGGAAATAGTACCGCTCGCCGCCGAAAGGCGGCATTTTTGATTTTTTGGACCTGGTTTTGTTAGCCGGAGTCCGTGCAAGACAACATTGAACGGGAGACCCGCGCCATGGCTGAAGCCGCGCCGCTTTATGACACCTATTCTCGCGCCCCGCTGCGGTTCGAGCGAGGCGAGGGCGTATGGCTGATCACCGAGAGCGGCGAGCGTTATCTCGATTTCGGCGCCGGCGTCGCCGTCACCTCCGTCGGCCATGGCAACTCGCATGTGGTCGCGGCGCTGAAGGAGCAGGCCGACAAGGTCTGGCACCTCTCAAACATCTATGAGATCCCCGGCCAGGAGCGCCTCGCCAAGCGGCTGACGGACGCTACCTTCGCCGATAAGGTGTTCTTCACCAATTCGGGCGCCGAGGCGCTCGAATGCGCCATCAAGACCGCGCGCCGCTACCAGTTTTCCAAGGGCCATCCCGAGCGCTTCCATATCATCACCTTCGAGGGTGCCTTCCATGGGCGCACGCTCGCGACGATTGCTGCCGGCGGTCAGGAGAAATATCTCGAAGGTTTCGGCCCCAAGGCGCCGGGTTTCGATCAGGTGCCGTTCGGCGACATCGAGGCCGTCCGCGCCGCCATTACCGATGCGACGGCCGCAATCCTGATCGAGCCGGTGCAAGGCGAGGGCGGCGTGCGTCCCGCCACCGGCGAATTCATGAAGGCGCTTCGCCGGATCTGCGACGAAAACGGCCTGCTGCTGATCCTCGACGAGGTCCAGACCGGCGTCGGCCGCACCGGCAAGCTCTTCGCCCATGAATGGTCCGGCATCACGCCCGATATCATGGCCGTTGCCAAGGGCATCGGCGGCGGTTTCCCGCTCGGCGCCTGCCTTGCCACGGCCGAGGCTGCCTCCGGCATGAAGGCCGGCACGCATGGTTCGACCTATGGCGGCAATCCGCTGGCCATGGCGGTCGGCAGTGCCGTACTCGACGTCATCCTCGCCGATGGCTTCCTTGAGCATGTGCGCGACGTCGCGCTCGTCTTCCGCCAGGGGCTGGCCTCGCTCAAGGATCGGTATCCCGATGTGATCGAGGATATCCGAGGCGAGGGGCTTCTGCTCGGCGTCAAGGCTGCGGTTCCCTCGGCCGAATTGCTGCAGGCGATCCGCGCCGCGCATCTGCTCGGCGTGCCGGCCGGCGACAACGTCATCCGCCTTCTTCCGCCGCTGGTGGTCACTGCCGAAGAAGCCCGCGAGGGGCTCGTGCGCCTCGAGCGCGCTGCCGAGAGCATCCGCGCCGCCAAGATCAAGAAGACGGCTTGAAGGGATCGCCGCCTTCGGGCGCACGACAGGTAAGAACATGGCTCCTAAACATTTCCTCGATCTTTCGGCCGTCACCTCGGCCGACCTCAGAACTATCATGAACGACGCGCTCGCCCGCAAGCAGGCCTTCAAATCAGGCAAGGGCGACAAGCCGCTCGCTGGCAAGATGCTGGCGATGATCTTCGAAAAGCCGTCGACGCGCACCCGCGTTTCCTTCGACGTCGGCATGCGCCAGCTCGGCGGCGAAACGCTGTTCCTGTCGGGCACTGAAATGCAGCTCGGCCGCGCCGAGACGATCGGCGACACCGCCAAGGTGCTGTCGCGTTATGTCGATGCGATCATGATCCGCACCACCGAGCATTCCAGGCTTTTGGAGCTCGCCGAGCACGCGACCGTGCCTGTGATCAATGCGCTGACGGACGACACCCACCCCTGCCAGATCATGGCCGATATCATGACCTTCGAGGAGCATCGCGGCCCGATTAAGGGCAAGACGATCGCATGGACCGGCGACGGCAACAATGTGCTGCATTCGCTGGTGGAAGGGGCTGCGCGCTTCGGCTACCGCATGAACATGGCCGTGCCTCTTGGTTCCGAGCCCAAGGATCACTATCTGAACTGGGCCCGCAATGAGGGCGCCGAAGTCATGCTCTGCCATGATGCCGACCGTGCGGTCGAAGGCGCCGATTGCGTGGTGACCGATACCTGGGTCTCCATGAATCAGGAACATCGGGCCCGGGGTCACAACGTCTTCCAGCCTTATCAGGTCAATGCGGCCTTGATGGCCAAGGCCGGCAGCGATGCATTGTTCATGCATTGCCTGCCTGCTCATCGCGGTGAGGAAGTGACGGACGAGGTGATCGACGGCCCGCAATCCGTGGTCTTCGATGAAGCGGAAAACCGTCTTCATGCGCAGAAGTCGATTCTTGCTTGGTGCCTGGGCGCGATCTGAACCATAATCGGATGTTGCGAGTCATAAGCTTGCGGCCCGACTGCGCGAGCGCCGGACACTTTGGCCGCCGCTCCAGAAACTAGGAGTAAAGCCATGGCAGAAGCTGCAGCCGCCCTCGGCCAGTTCGATTTCGCCGGCGATGATCATGTCGTCCCCTTTCAGGTGGAGGGTCTGGATGTGCGCGGCCGCGCCGTCCAGCTCGGCCCCATGCTCGATGCGATCCTCGAGCGCCATCATTATCCCGCGCCCGTCGCCCGGCTGCTCGCCGAAGTCGTCGTACTGACGGTGCTGCTCGGCACCTCGCTGAAGTTCGACGGCAAGTTCACCGTGCAGACCAAGGGCGACGGCCCGGTCGATCTGCTCGTCGCCGATTTCTCGACGCCGGAGAACGTGCGTGCCTATGCCCGTTTCGACCGGGCGCTGCTCGACCAGGCGATTGCCTCAGGCGAGACCGAGCCGGAGCAACTGCTCGGCAAGGGCGTGCTCGCCTTCACCATCGATCAGGGCAAGTTCGCCCAGCCCTATCAGGGCATTGTCGCCCTCGACGGCACGTCGCTCGAGGAGATCGCCGGCGTCTATTTCCGCCAGTCGGAGCAGATCCCGACGCGTGTGCGCCTGGCTGCGGCGGAACTCTTCGATCGTGACGATACCGGCAAGCCGCGCCATCGTTGGCGGGCAGGCGGCCTCGTCGCCCAGTTCCTGCCGGAGGCACCGGAGCGCATGCGCCAGCCTGATCTCCACGGCGGCGACGGCGATAACGGCGACCGTCCGCATGGCGAGGATGACGCCTGGACCGAAGCGCGCTCGCTGGTCGAGACCATCGATGCCGACGAGCTGACCGATCCGCAGGTCGGCACCGAACGTCTCTTGTTCCGCCTGTTCCACGAGCGCGGCGTGCGCGTCTTCGAGCCCCGCGCCGTCTTCGACCGCTGCAGCTGCTCGCGGGAAAAAATAGGCAACGTGCTGAAGGGGTTCACCGCCGAGGAGATCGAGGCCAGCCAGGAAAACGGCGAGATATCCGTCACCTGTGAATTCTGCTCGACCACCTACCGCTTCGAAGCAGCCGAGCTTCAGCCGGCGGAATAACATTAGTCGCGCTTGGCGCGAAAAAGATGCGCATTGCAGCGGCACAGTGACTCGACTTTTAGTAGTCACTGTGCACCTATTATCCCAACTGGTTCTGGGGGCGGGACGTCAATGCGGCTTTTGTATTTTGTATTCGCATTCATTGCTGCGATGCCACGGATTGTCCTGGCTGATGACGAAACAATCAAATGGAAAGAGGTTGGCGGCTGGACCGTGGCTGTCGACCCGACCTTGGGCAACGGCTGTTTTGTTCTCACTTCATTTGATGACGGCACCGTTTTTCGTCTGGGCTTTAATTTTACAAAAAAGGAGAGCCCTTTTTACATTGTGATCGCAAATCCCAACTGGAAATCCTTGGAAGTGGGAAAGCAATATCCCATCGAGTTGTCGTTAGATCGTTCTCAATGGACGGCGAATGCGAGCGCTCTCGATCTTGATGGCTTCAAGGGATTATGGATCGATTTTAAGGATTCCAGTCTCATTGCCGAGTTCGCTCGTAAACTGGGTTTTCGCGCCACCTTCAACGGAAAGCAGATTGTTGCGCTGAGTTTAAAAAATTCGGTCAGGGCAACGGATGAGATGCTCACCTGCCAAAAGGCGGTAAACGCTGCAGTCGCTCAGCGGCCAGCCACGCCCCAATCAAAGGATCCGTTCGAAGCAAAGCCGGACACCCGGACGGCCTCGGATCCTTTTGATCTCTGATGCATGTCATCTGGGGGTGAATCGAGCATATCGACTTTGGGGCCTGCGCTCAGTTCAGCACGCGCAGTAGCCCCGGTGAATCCAGCGAGAAGGCGGGGATGTCGACGTCGAATAGCTCGCCTTCATCCGTTTCCATCTGGTAATGGCCGAACATCAGGCCTGAGGGCGTGTCGAGCGGGCAGCCGGAGGAATATTCGTAGGTGTCGCCGGGGCTGAGCCGCGGCTGTTCGCCGACGACGCCGGGGCCGGTCACCTCGTCCACCACCCCGTTCTGGTCGGTGATGTTCCAGTAGCGATTGATGAGGCGTACGGCGACGCCGGAATTGTTGCTGATGACGATCCGGTAACCCCAGACATAGCGATCGTCTTCCGGATCGGATTGCTCCTCCAGATAGAACGGTTCGACCACGACTTCGATATCTCTTGTGAGGGCGCGATACATGCCTTGCACCATAGTCAAGATATGTTACTCGTATCTTATAAAGAGGCCCCGTCCATCAAGAAACGGAACGTTGATCAGCGGTCAAATGGTGATCATCGTATGGTTTTCGATCGTTAAGCCTAATCGTCAGCGTTAATTTTACTTCGCAACGCCGGCGCGCGGGTACTTGTTCCCGCAGATCGGCGGCCGGCTCCTCATTGAAGTCCGGCCGCTATTCCAGTCGATCAGGCCGAAACCTTGGAAAGCGCCTGCGCGAAATCCTCGATCAGGTCGTCCGTATCCTCGATGCCCGCCGAAAGCCGCACCGTGCCCGGAGAAATGCCGAGTTCGGCACGCGCCTCTTCCGTCAGGTTCTTGTGCGTCGTCGTTGCCGGATGGGTGATCAGGCTTTTGCTGTCGCCCAGATTGTTGGAGATCTTGATGATCTCAAGCGCGTTCTGCACTGCGAAGGCCGCCTCCTTGCCGCCCTTCAGCTCGAAGCAGACGAGCGTCGAGCCGCCGGTCATCTGCTTGGCGATGATGTCAGACTGCGGGTGGTCCTTGCGGCCGGGATAGATCACCTTGGCGACCTTGCCCTGCTCTGCCAGGAAATCGGCGATCTTCGCCGCATTTTCAGTCTGCTGCTTGACGCGCAGCGGCAGCGTTTCGATGCCCTTCAGCAGCGTCCAGGCATTGAACGGCGACATGGCCGGGCCGGTATGGCGGAAATAGTCGTGCAGGTTCTCGTCGATCCATTCCTTGTCGGAAAGCACCACGCCGCCGAGGCACCGGCCCTGGCCGTCGATGTGCTTGGTGGCGGAATAGACAACGATATGGGCGCCGAGTTCGAGCGGCTTCTGAAAGAGCGGCGTCGCAAAGACGTTGTCGACGATCAGCTTGGCGCCGACTTGGTTGGCGAGGCTGGCGACGCCTGCAATATCGATCACTTCGAGCGTCGGGTTGGTCGGGCTCTCCAGGAAGAATACCTTGGTATTGGGGCAGACCGCCTTTTCCCAGTTGGCGAGATCCCGGCCGTCGACCAGCGTGCACTCGATGCCGTATTTCGGCGCCAGCGTTTCCACGACCCAGCGGCAGGAGCCGAACAGCGCGCGGGCGGCGACGATGTGGTCGCCTGCCTTAACCTGGCAGAGGACGGCGGCGGCGACGGCTGCCATGCCGGAGGCGGTGGCGCGGGCATCTTCAGCGCCTTCCAATGCGCACATGCGCTTTTCGAACATGTCGTTGGTCGGGCTGCCGTAGCGAGCGTAGATGAAGCCGTCCGTTTCGCCCTTGAAGCGGGCTTCGGCCGCTTCCGACGTCTCATAGACGAAACCCTGGGTGAGATAGATTGCCTCTGATGTTTCGCCATATTGCGAACGCAGCGTGCCGCCATGCACGAGTTGGGTTGCCGGGCGCCAGGTCTTGCTCATGCCATCACCTTCACATAACAAAAAACCGGCCGCAAAAGCAGACCGGTTTCATAACCCGGTCTTTTTAGCCACTTGTTTAACGTGGCTGCAAGCCGACCGGCCAAATCACCACGGGATAATTTTGCAATACTGCTGTTAGCTGCTTGCGTCAATTCCCCGATTTTGGTTTTGTCGGCGGCAAAATGATGGATGGGGCATTATGGCTCGCGAAACTGGAATTCTGGCGGACCGCGCGATTGCGGCACTGTTCGAAACGGGGCGTCTGAACTCCGAGCGGGAGCTCGACCGCGATCAGATCCAGCCGGCGAGCCTCGACCTGCGCTTAGGAAGCAAGGCCTTTCGTGTGCGCGCTTCCTTCATGCCCGGCCCCTCGCATCTGGTCTCGGACAAGCTCGATCGGCTGAGCCTGCACGTGATCGACCTTTCCCAGGGCGCGGTGCTCGAAACCGGCTGCGTCTATATCGTACCGCTGATGGAGAGCCTGGCGCTGCCTGCCGACATGTCGGCTTCGGCCAATCCGAAGAGCTCGACCGGCAGGCTCGATATCTTCACCCGCGTCATCACCGACTACGCCCAGGAATTCGACAAGATCCCGCCGGGCTATTCCGGCCCGCTCTATCTCGAAATCAGCCCGCGCACCTTCCCGATCGTCGTGCGCCGCGGCTCGCGCCTGTCGCAGATCCGCTTCCGCGTCGGCCAGTCCGTGCTCGGCGAGCCGGAACTTCTGAGGCTGCATGAAAGCGAAACGCTCGTTGCCAGCAAGCAGCCGAACGTCTCGGGCGGCGGCATCGCGCTGTCGATCGATCTCACCGGCGACAAGGACGGCCTGATCGGCTATCGCGGCAAACACCATACCGCCGTCGTCGACGTCGATGAAAAGGACCAGCACGATATTTTCGATTTCTGGGAGCCGCTCTACAGCCGCGGCCGCAACGAGCTGATCCTCGATCCCGACGAGTTCTATATCCTCGTCTCGCGCGAAGCCGTGCATGTGCCGCCGGATTATGCCGCCGAGATGACCCCCTTCGATCCGCTGGTCGGCGAATTCCGCGTCCATTATGCCGGCTTCTTCGATCCGGGCTTCGGCCATGCGCCGGCCGGCGGGCGCGGCAGCCGCGCCGTGCTCGAAGTGCGCAGCCACGAAGTGCCCTTCATCCTCGAAGACGGCCAGATCGTCGGCCGCCTGGTCTACGAGCACATGCAGGAAAAACCGGCCAGTCTCTACGGCTCCGGCCTCGGCTCCAACTATCAGGCCCAGGGCCTCAAGCTTTCCAAACATTTCCGCATCTGACGCCGGCCTGACGGGCCGCGACTTGACAGCGGCCCCCATCTGTTGGAAATCTCAGGTCATCGCGGGTGTAGCTCAATGGTAGAGCAGCAGCTTCCCAAGCTGAATACGAGGGTTCGATTCCCTTCACCCGCTCCAGCTGCCTTTCCAGCGATGTCCTTCTAATCCCCGAAAAACCGAATCGGCTTATACCGGCGGTGTGCGATGATCAGGCTGCGGTCGGGCTGGATGATGTAGGTTTCCTCCACCTGTTGGCCGTACTGGTCGATAAAATCATGCGGGAAGGAGGAGCCGGGTGGCGATTTGGTGAGCTTGGTGCGCGGCTGGCCGTGATAGGTGATGCTGCCTGGGATGGGTTCGAGGCCCGGGCCGCTGTAGCTGACGGTGTTGCATCCCGCCAGAACGAGTGTGCCGATGAGGCCGATGATTGCCGGTTTCATATCCATCCCTTCCGATGCGCAGAACGTGGCGATCTTACTCCCGATCGCAACAGACGCACCAGTTGAAACGGCGTCTCCGCCTTCGTTCGAGAAGTGCTGCCCGGAAATCCATGCGTTGCCGAAACCGGCGGTGTCTGCTAGATCGGCAGTGTCGAAAAAGGCAGGATCGGTTGAGGTAAGCCCGATCCCTTCCGTTGGAGCGTCGTGAGCGCTCTCAAGAAGCTCTGCTCCGTGGCCTATGGCACGAGAACCCGCGACGTGATCCGCATCAAGATGCGGGATCCCGGCGGCGTGCGGAGACGGCAAAAGGCAGTCCCGGGATTTTTTCAAACGGAGACTGTCATGCGCCTGAACCATCTCGATTTTCACGTTCCCGATATTACCGCGACGGCGGATTTCTTCATCCGCCACTTCGGCCTGATGCTCAAGGATATGCGGGGCCAGAATGGCCTGGCGATACTGACCGACGACGCCGGCCTCGAAATTGTCCTCAGCCACGCGATCGCGAAGTTCGGCACCGCCGACCAGGTCGAACTGCAGCGTCAGACTTATCACGTCGGCTTTATTTTGGCTGAGAAGGCTGATGTTGATATTGTTCATGCCGGGCTTGTTGCCGCCGGTGCGGTCCTGTCCGGCCCGCCAGCCGTCATGCGCGGCGGCTGGCTGTTTTATTGCACGGCGCCCGGAAATATTCTGGTCGAGATTGGTTGGCGGCCGGTTTGAGTGAAATCCCAGAAGGAAGGGTGCGGCCCGTAGCCTGCCCCTCATCCGGCTGCCGGCATCGACCGGGTCGCGCCACGGTCTCGGCCCGTCCTTCGGACCCCCGTAAACCGGGCGAAGGGGATGTGCCGCGACCTCTCCATTCCCCGCCGACCTCTCGCTGGGCACGTCCCCTCGTCCCGTTTTTACGGGGAGAGGGTTAGGGCGAGGGGCAGCTATCCGCGCGAACCGGGCAGGCGTGCCTCTTGCCGGCTCAGAATTCCGTCCAGTCGGCATCCTGCGTCGACGGCGTGCTGCTGTTGCCGGCGCCGAAGGCGTTGGCGATCTTCTGGCCTAGCGCCCGGGCGGGGGAGGCGGCCGGGCGGGTCGTGCCTTCCCTGGCGACGCGGATCGATGCCTTGGCTGCTGCCGGGCGCGGGGCCACCACCCGCGGTGGCGGGGCTGTCGGCCGCGTAGACGCGCTCGGTGCGGCGGCGGCAAAGCCGCCGGTGCCGGTCAATCGGAACTGGCCGAGCAGGGTGTTGAGTGCTGCCGCTTCCGTGGCGAGGCTGCGGCTGGCGGCCGTCGATTGCTCGACCATCGCCGCATTCTGCTGCGTACCCTGATCCATGGTGTTGACGGCGGTGTTGATCTCCTGCAGCCCGATCGACTGTTCGCGCGAGGCTTCGGCGATCGCGTGGACGTGCTGGTTGATTTGCTGCACCTCGGTGACGATCACATCGAGCGCCTTGCCGGTCTCGCCCACCAGCGTGACGCCGGTCTGGACATGAGAGCCGGAATTGGTGATCAGCGACTTGATCTCCTTGGCGGCATTGGCCGAGCGCTGAGCGAGCTCGCGCACTTCCTGGGCGACGACCGCAAAGCCTTTGCCGGCTTCACCGGCGCGCGCGGCTTCGACGCCGGCATTCAAGGCCAAGAGGTTGGTCTGGAAGGCGATGTCGTCGATGACGCCGATGATGTTGGAAATTTCGCCCGAAGACTTTTCGATCTCGTGCATGGCGGAGACGGCCTTGCGGACGATCTCGCCGGATTTTTCGGCGCCGAGGCGGGCGCGGGTGACGAGCTGGCTCGCCTCCTCGGCGCGCTTGGCGGCATCCCGCACCGTCGTGGTGATTTCTTCCAGCGCCGCTGCAGTCTCTTCGACGGAGGCCGACTGCTGTTCCGTTCGCCGGGAAAGCTCGTCGGCGGAGGAACGAATCTCGTTGGCGCCGGCGCCGATGGCCCGCGCATTGGCCCCGACCGCCTGCATGGTCTCGTTGAGCTTCTCAACCGAGTGGTTGAAATCTTGGCGCAGCGCATCGAGATGGGCGACGAAGGGCGCGTCGATATGCGAAGCGAGATCGCCGGCGGCAAGGCGACGCAGGCCGTCGCCGAGGGCTGCGACGGCGCGTTCGAGTTCTGCTGCCTCGCGGGCTTTCTGCGCCTCGCGTTCGCGGCGCTCGCCGTCGCTGACGCTGCGGTCTGCCTCGGCGCGCGCCTCGATCTGGCGACGCTCGATCGCGTTGTCGCGGAAGATCGAGACCGCCTTTGCCATCTGGCCGACTTCGTCGCGGCGGTCGAGACCACTGATATCGCTATCGGTGTCGCCCTCGGCAAGGCGCGTCATGCGCAGGCTGAGCTTCGTCATCGGGCCGGCAATGCCTTTCTGCGCCATGGTGACGCCAAAGCCGATCGCGGTGAGAACAGCGGTGCCGATCAGAGTGAGACAGAAGGTGATCCGGCCGTTGACGGATGCCGAGAGGCCGTCGCCGCCATCGTTGAGCATCGCCATCATCGCATCATTGTTGGCGATCATCTTCGGCGTCAGCGCATCGAGCTTGGCATTGATCAGGGCGACGTTTGCGAGTGCGCCCGCGCTGTCCTTGCCCTTGCTCTGCTCGATGATCTTATTGGCTAAAGCTTCGATTTCATCGATGCCGGCCTGGATTTCGTCTATCGCTGCCTTGCGGCTCGGAACCAGGGCGAGGGCCTGTTTCATCCGGTCGCGGGCCTGCGGCAGCTTGCTCGGCGTGGCAAGCGCCGTCTGGTATGTCGGCGTATCGGGCTGCGTCTCGGCAACCAAGGTCACCTGCAGCACCGAGGCTACGACCGAGGCGCTGGCACGTGCGATCAGCATCGAGGCCTGCGCCTCATGATCGATAAAGGCGCCATAAGCGGCGTCCGCCCGGCGGAACTCGGAGATGACATAGATGAGCCCCGCCATCGTGATCAGCCCGAGCAGCGCCACGACCGAAATGATCTTGGTACGGATTTTCAGATGCTTCAACATGGAAAATGTCACCCGATTTTGCCGGGCGCGCGGCGCGTCCGGTGTTTGGAAATTATGTTGGTAAAGAGCGCTGCCTGACTGTCGCGGCGCCGGATAGGGAATTGACGCATGCATCATGCAATCGGCTGGCGGCCCTGTGTCGTCGCGACAAATAGAGGTGATATTCTTTAATTCCGCGCTAACGTGCAGGTGCAGGCGCACCCCTAGTTTTGAGGGGCAGCGGGAGGTCTGCGCCATCGCTCCAGAGAGCTCATTCTTCGAGGGGCGTGGGAGGATGCTGCGGCAAATGAGGAGCGTTGGAGGATGTCGCGGCCAATGAGTTCGTGAGCCTCATCCGCTCCCTCACTCCCATGATATTCCCCGGCGGGCATGACTCTGTTACATCTCGTCGATCCCCAACCCCGGAACTGGATCATCATGATTGAACCCCAGCTGGCATCCCCGACTCTCAGGGCTTTTCTGGCGGCCGGTCTGTTTCTGGCAGCGCTGTTTTCAAACTTTGCCGCATTCGCTCAGCAGGCTGCCCCTTCGCTGCCGTTGCTCTTCGATGCCCGCGAGCGTCTCGCCAGACCGGATCTCTCGTCCCTAGTCCGCTTGCGCTTTCTGACGTCGGTTGATTTCCCGCCGTTTAATTTCACGGATCAGAACGGCAAGCTTTCCGGCTTCAACGTCGATCTCGCCCGCGAAATCTGCGGCGAGCTGGAGATTTCGGATAAGTGCCAGATCCAGGCAATGCCTTTCACCGATCTCAAGGATGCCCTCGCCGCATCGCAGGGCGATGCCGTCATCGCCGGCCTTGCGGTCACCCCGGAGCTGCGCCGGCAATTTCTCTTCTCCCGGCCATATCTGATGCTGCCGGCGCGCTTCGTGCGCAATCTCGCCGCCCCGCTTGATGGAAAGACCGCTGCTGCGCTCTCCAACCATTCGGTCGGCGTCGTCAAAGGCACGGTGCACGAGGCGATGCTGGCAGCCTTTTTCCCGGCGCTGAAAGCGCAGGCTTTCGACACGAAGGACGCCCTGCTTGCGGCGCTGAAGGAGCGAAAGGTCGATGCTGCCTTCGCCGATGCGCTGCAGCTTTCTTTCTGGGTCTCGTCCCCGGCCTCCGACAAATGCTGCGCGCTTTTCGACGGCCCCTACCTCTCCGAACATTTCCTCGGCGAGGGCATGACGATCATGCTGCGACAGAAGGACAGCGTGCTGACATCCGCCATTGATCATGCGCTGGCGGCGCTGTCGCGCACCGGCCGTCTCCAGGAGATCTATCTGCGCTATTTTCCCTACGGGCTCTACTGAGCCTCAAGGATTATCCCTTGCGGAAGCGGGCAATGGCGCTCCGCTCGATCGCCGCGCAGGTGAGCTTATCGAGGCCGAGGCGGTCCCGCAGCAGGCTGAGCAGTCGCAGTTCCTCTGCCTTGACCGAAAGATCGGCGGAGGCCACCTCGACGGCAAGCGCATAAGCGGTGTCATAGAGTTTTGCCGGCAAGGTATCGCGGACCGTTTCGAGGACCACGTCGAGGCCTTCAGGCCCAGCCAGAAGCGCGGCGCAGTCGCGTGCTATCGGAATGAGCTTGTCGTCATCAAAATCCCTGAAAACCGGCAGGAAGCCGATCAGCTGACCGATCCTTTCCATCTCCCTGTCGTTCATGGTGCTGTCGACGGCGGATGCCATCACCATCACGTAAATCAGCGCATCATGGGCAGAAAGCGGCTTGTTCATCTTGGATTCCTTGTTGATCAGCGCAGATTAGGAATTGGCGGCGGCCTTTACAAGAGATTGGCAGCTCTCCCCCGGCGGGCGGCCTGTCACTTGCGGCGCGGATCGCCGCCGTAAATGCCTTTCTGCGCCGGTTTCGCCTTGTCGGCGACGGATGCAAGCGGCGAACCCGCCTCTGCTTCCCCCCAGCCGCTTTCGGCAAGCCACGCGCCGAGATCCTGCGTACCGAGCCGACAGGCGGCGATCGCCGTTCCCTTCCATTCGACCGTGTCGAGATCGCAGGTGAGCTGCGGTTGCGCAAGAGCTGGCGCAGCGCCGTCTTCGCCATCATGCCGCAGGGCCATTGCCGGCCTGCCGGCCCGCATATCCTGTCGGCCGGCGTGGGGGCGATGCCGGCAAGCTGGAGCCTGCGCTCCCCGAAGGAAAGAATGCCCGCGTCTTCGACCCGTGGCCGCGGCAGCTCCATGGCCTTTTTCTCGGCCGGCCCTGCCGTTTGGCTGGATGTCGGCGCCGCTTGTTGCGGGATAGTGGCGGCTCTGGGCGCCGCGCCTTCAGTCGCCGCTCCGCTGGGTGCGGGACCGCCGGTTCCACAGAGCGGGCGATCATTTCGGCACGTTCGTCGGATATTGTCACTGCCGGTTCGGCGGCCCCGGAGGCAACATTCGGCGCAGCCGCTGCTGTCTCCTCTGTGGCTGCGGTTTCTTCCCCTGCCGTGCCGCCGCGAAGCCTCGCTTCGCCTGCCTTCAGCAGGCCGACCACCACCGCCATCCCCATAATACCTGTAAAGACGGCGGCAGGGCGCATGGAATATCTTCCTACTGGCTGGCCCAGATGATGCGGGCGATCCAATCGACATCGGCAAGATCGAGCGTGCGGTTGGGATGTTCGGGATTAAGCGACATCAGCTCGATCGACCGCGGGCTCTGGCGCAGCAGCACCTTGGCCATTACTTCGCCCGCGCATGTGCGCACGACGACGCGGTCGTTGCGGCGCACCTGCGCCCCGGGCTCGACGATCAGCACGTCGCCGTCGCGATAAAGCGGCATCATGCTTTCGCCCTGCACCTCCAGCGCATAGACGCCGGATCTCTGCGACGGGTTGGCCGGAAACTCCACCACGTCCCAGCCATGACCGGCCGGAAAGCCGCTATCGTCGAAGAAGCCACCGGCGCCGGCCTGGGCGAAGCCGAGCAGAGGAATGGCGCTGCCCGGCGGGGGGCCGGCACGCTCGCCGATCCGCTCTCCGGCGGAACTGGCGGCCGGTTGCATGAAGGCGAGAAACTGCTCCATGCTCGCCCCCGTCGCATCGAGCACCTTGGCGATCGATTCCGTCGATGGCCAGCGCAGCCGCCCATCGGCGGAAAGCCGTTTAGATTTGTTGAACGAGGTGGGGTCGAGCCCGGCACGGCGCGCAAGACCGGATGGCGTCAGCTCGTGCCGTTCGGCAAGCCTGTCGATCGCCTCCCAGATCTGCTTGTGTGACAGCATATGCGCCCGATTCCGTGCAGCCTGTCTCAGGCTGCGCTTTAGAGCACCGCGCGTCCGCTTCGGACGTATAAAGGACGCTCTAACACTCTAAGTCTGAACATCTCACCTGCCGAAAATCGATTCCGACTTTTTGAGCCGATGCTTCAGCGACAGAATACTAGCTGACCCCACGCCGACCGTAAAGGTAAGGAGGAATAAAATCCTGTTATCGACCGGTTTCGGCCGCCCTCAAGCCACCATCGCCATGTTGATCTTGCCGAGCTGGATGACCGCCTGTGTGCGGCTGTCGACATCGAGTTTCAGCAGGATTGCCGAGACATGCGCCTTGATCGTCGCTTCGGAGACGCCGAGTTCATAGGCGATCTGCTTGTTCAACAGGCCCTCGGCCAGCATGGTCAGCACCCGGCTCTGCTGCGGCGTCAGCGTGTGCAGGCGGCGGATCAGGTCGGCGACGTCGGGATCCTGCTCCTGGCCGTCGCGATAGCTTTCCGGTGTGGCGATATCGCCGGCAAGCACCGTCTGGATGCCGCGGCGGATGTCTTCGATGCCCGAGGATTTGGAAATGAAGCCGGAAGCGCCGAGCTCCAGGGCCCGGCGGATCGTCGTGGCGTCGTCGCTCGCCGAAACGATGATGATCGGCAGGCTGGCGAATTCGGCGCGCAGCGCCATCAGGCCGGAAAAGCCGCTGACGCCGGGCATGGCGAGATCGAGCAGCATCAGGTCGGCATCTGGATATGTGCCGGCGGCGGTGCGTGCGGCTGCGAAATCACCGGCCTCGACGATGGTCTGCCGGCCTTCCATGCCGATCACCGCCTGGCGCAGCGCATCGCGAAACAGCGGATGATCGTCCGCGATGATGATGGTCTGTTCCTGCATCGAAAACTCCCTCCCAAGAGTCCGATCATGCCGCATGCGCGCCGTCCCCTCGGCATTGCATGCAGGCATTCTGAAATGACTATATCAGATCATGTCTTCTGCGGAAGGGGATTGGCTTTTTCGTCAGCCTGGAACTCCTTCACCATCCCCATGAAGCTCTTCATCATCCGCTCCATGATGCTGATCGAGCGGTCGATCTCGGCGTCGCTCGGCAGCGCACGCTGGATGAGGCCGCCCTGTTCCAGCTTGGTCACCCGCTCTGAAAGCCGGTCGAGCTCGTCCTCATAGGCCGCCCGCTCATCGGCCGCCATACGGCAGACGAGGGCGCCGTCCTTGTCCTGGCAGATCGACATGGCGCCGGTCTGGCGGTCGAGCCGGACGAAATGGTCGCCGCTCTTCTCCAGTTGGAATCGGCCCGCATCGGTCTCGGCCGCTGCGGCGCCAAGCGGCAGGAGAACAGCGCCAAGTGCGAGAACCAAAATCTTCATCGTTTCATCCTCCGGATTTTGCCTGGGCTGGCCCGGCTTTTTGCGTGCCGAGGCGTGGACATCGCCGCCTCTTTCCGGCAAAGC
Source organism: Rhizobium sp. CNPSo 3670 (assembly GCF_057784555.1). Lineage (NCBI taxonomy): Bacteria > Pseudomonadati > Pseudomonadota > Alphaproteobacteria > Hyphomicrobiales > Rhizobiaceae > Rhizobium > Rhizobium sp. CNPSo 3670. The sequence continues at coordinate 209,393 of NZ_JBXSOL010000008.1, read as the reverse complement.
GCTCATGACCCAAGGATCAGCAATCGCGAGGCCATGATGACCGTGACACCGACCCTTTACAAGATCGTGACGGAAACGCTCTGGCAGCAAGCCAGACAAAGCGGTGTTTTTCATGGCGCCGGCATCGATCTCAAGGACGGCTTCATCCATTTCTCCACGGCCGACCAGGTGAAGCAGACCGCGGCCCTGCATTTTGCCGGCCAGTCCGGCCTAGTGCTGGTCGCCGTCGATGGCCGCGGTTTCGGTGACAAGCTCCTCTTCGAACCCTCCCGCGGCGGCGATCTCTTCCCGCATCTCTACGCCGATCTGCCGCTTGCGGCCGTGCTCTGGGAGGCGCCGCTGCCGCTCGATGAGAACGGCGTTCATATCTTCCCGGAGCTGCAGCCATGATCGATCCCTTCAAGCGCATAGCCCGCAAGGGCCTTTTCCTGTTCGACCCGGAAACGGCGCACGGCATGTCGATCGCCGCGCTGAAGTCTGGCCTCGTGCCCGCCTGCCGGATCACTCCCGATCCGCGCCTGCGCCAGACCATCGCCGGCCTCACTTTCGAAAACCCGCTCGGCATGGCGGCCGGCTACGACAAGAATGCCGAGGTGCCGGAAGCGCTCTTGAAGCTCGGCTTCGGCTTTACCGAGATCGGCACCGTGACGCCGAAGCCGCAGGCTGGCAATCCGCGCCCGCGCATCTTCCGCCTGGTCGAGGATGAAGCCGTCATCAACCGCCTCGGTTTCAACAATGAGGGCCATGACGCCGCTTTCGGACGTCTCTCGACACTGGCGGGCGGCGGCATGATCGGCGTCAATATCGGCGCCAATAAGGATAGCGAAGATCGCATCGCCGATTATGTCGCCGGCATCCGTCGCTTCTATTCCGTCGCGCGTTATTTCACCGCCAATATCTCCTCGCCGAATACGCCCGGCCTGCGCGACCTGCAGGCACGCGAAAGCCTGGCGGCGCTGCTGTCGGCCGTGCTTTCGGCGCGCGACGAGATGGCGCAAAAATCCGGTCGGAAGATCCCGGTCTTTCTGAAGATCGCCCCTGACCTGACCGAGGAAGGCATGGACGATATTGCGGCGGAAGCGCTCGCGCATCCGCTGGATGGACTGATCGTCTCCAACACCACGCTGTCTCGCGACGGTCTCAAGGACCAGCGCCAGGCGAAGGAGGCCGGTGGTCTTTCCGGCGTGCCGCTGTTCGAAAAATCGACGGCGGTGCTTGCCCGGATGCGCAAGCGCGTCGGCCCTGATCTGCCGATCATCGGCGTCGGCGGCGTCTCCTCGGCCGAAACAGCGCTGGAGAAAATCAGGGCGGGTGCCGATCTCGTCCAGCTCTATTCATGCATGGTCTATGAAGGCCCCAGCCTGCCCGGCGATATCGTCCGCGGTCTTTCGGCGCTGCTCGACCGCGAAAAGGCCGGCTCGATCCGCGCGCTGCGTGACAGCAGGCTGGATTACTGGGCGGCGCGGAAGGTCTGATCGGCCCGCGGCCCGACCAGCATGGCGAGGAAGAAGCCGCGGAACAGCAGGAAGGCGTTCATGCCAAGCCACAAGCCGTGATTGCCGAAGAGCGGCACGAAGACGGCGAGCATTAGGAGGTAGCCGGCAAAGGACATCAGCATCCGGTTGCGCATGTCGACCGACCATGTCGCGCCGATGAAGACGCCGTCCATCAGGAAGGCGAGCGCCCCCGTTAGTCCGGTAATCGCAGCCCAGGGCAGATAGGTTTCGGCCGCCTGCCGCACCTCCGGCGCGGTGGTCAGCACCGAGATCAGCCACGGGCCGGCGAGGAAGAAAAAGGCGGAAGCGAATGCGGCCAGTCCGAACGACCAGATGGTTGTCAGCTTCAGCCCGCGGTCGAAGGCCGGCCTGTACCGCGCGCCGATCGCCCGGCCGGTGATCTGCTCGGCGGCATTGGCAAGCCCGTCGAGATAATAACCTGACAGCAGGAAGAAATTCATCAGTACGGCATTGGCGGCCAGTGTCACCGCCCCGAAGCCGGTGCCGATCCGCGTCATGATCGTGAAGGCGCCGATCAGCACGAAGGTGCGGATCAGGATGTCGCGGTTGAGTGCGAAAAGCTCCGCCAGCCGGTGCCGGGAAAAGATCTCAGCCCATGCCGGACGCTCGGCCCTGCCGAAATCTTTGAGCACGATGAAAAGCCCGGCGAATGCGCCGGCTGTTTCACCGGCCGTGGTTGCCCAGGCGACTCCGGCAACGCCCCAGCCGAGCGACAGGCCGAGATAGATGGATAGCAGAATATTGATGCCGTTGATCAGCGCCTGCAGCAGCAGCCCGACACTGCCCTGTCCGCGCCCGAGCACGAAGCCGAGAATGGCGTAATTCGCCAGCGCCGCCGGTGCCGCCAGCATGCGGATCGCGAAATAGGTGCCGGTCGCCTCGGCGATCGCCCCTTCCGCGCCCATCAGCCGCAATCCCGCGGTCTCGATCAGCGGCGAAAGACAGAGCAATGCCAGCCCGCAGGCGAGCGCTGAGATCAGCGCTCGCCAGAAGACAGCCTGCTGTTCGTGCCCGTCGCGCCGGCCATAGGCCTGCGCCGTCAGTCCCGTCGTCGAGGCGCGCAGGAAGTTGAAACTGCCGAGGATCAGATCGAAGAGCATCGCGCCGATCGCCAGCCCCGCCAGCGCTTCCGCGTTGCCCATATGACCGACGACGGCGGTGCTCGTCAGCCCGAGCAGCGGCGTCGTCATGAAGCCGAGCGTCATCGGAATAGCGATCGAAAGCACCAACCGGTGCGTCACTACGAAAGCGAGAGTGTTGTTGTTGCTGCGCGTATCCATGACCTGCCTTAGATCGAGGCAGAATCGCCTCGGCTGGAAAGCACCATGGCCCAGTAGGGCAGGTTCCTGGAAGACGTATTATGGGCGACTGCGACGCCGAGGCCGTCATAACGCCCGAGCATGTTTTCCAGATGATGCGGCGAATTGATCCAGGCAGTCACAACGGCGTCGACGCTCTGCTGGCCGGAAGCGATGTTCTCGGCCGCCGGCAGCCGCACGCCGCTCGCCTTGACGCGGGCGCCGAAGCTGTCCGTCATGCCCATGAGGTGCGCCATCTTGCCGGCGCTCGCCATGCGCTTCGCCTGGAAGAGGGCCGCCGTCTGCGCCGCCGGATCGACCTCAAGCGGCGGCAGGCCGTTCTTCGCCCTCAACTGGTTGACGAGCGGCAGCACGCTCGTCGTCTCGTCCTCGCCGTTCGAGGGCGTGCCGGCAATTCGCGGGGTCGTGGTGCAGCCGGCGATGCCGGCGGCGAGTGCAAGTCCGGAAAGAGTGAGCAGGCTGCGCCTGGAAAGATCGATTGATATCATGTTATCGGCGGTAGCTGAAAAGGCGAAGGATGACGAAGAGCGGGATGACGATCGTCGCCCCGAGGAGGAGATAGTCGCCGACGCGCCCGAGCGCGGCAAAGCCCCGGTGCCAGAGTTCCAGGATGAAGTCGCGGAACCCATAGATGATGTTCCACGGCGTCAGGCCGAACACGGTCATGACGAATCCGACGATCAGCGACACCACGATGAGTTTAATCAATGTGCGGCCGAGCGAATCGCCGAGGAACCTGTTCACCTGATCGGACATGCGCCATCTCCTGTTTGCCCCTGGAATAAGGTCGCGGCGCACCGCCCGCAAGCCCTTTCCGGAATTGGCCGCTTCGCCTCTGAAATAGGACTTGAGTTTTTTTGTGGCCGCCGGCAAATGCCAGCGAAACGATAGGTTCGTCATGCAGTCCCAACAGCTTTCCTCAGGCGATGTCATCGCCGACCGCCGCGCCGATTATGCCAGGATGCTCGAAGAAGGCGGCGAGGCTGAGGCAGCGGCCGAGCTGATGGAGCAGGCGCTGGAGCTCGTGCCTGCCTGGGCCGCCGGCTGGTATCGGCTCGCCACCTATCTGGAAAAGGCGGGCAGGGGGCAAGCCGCGATCGAGGCCTATCGCCGGACGATTGCCCTCGATCCCGAGGATATATTCGGCGCCACCCTCAAGCTTGCCCTTCTCGGCGACGCTGCGATCCCCGAGCGGCCGCCGAGCCGCTACGTCGAGCGCCTGTTCGACGATTATGCCGATCGATTCGACACCGCCCTCGTCGAAAAACTCGATTACAGCGTCCCGCAGAAGCTCGCAGACCTCATCGCCTCCACCGGCAGGCGTTACGAATGCGCCGTCGATCTCGGCTGCGGCACCGGCCTGCTCGGCCCGGAGATCCGCGCCCGCGCCCGCCGCCTCGAAGGCTTCGACCTCTCGCAGAACATGCTGGCCAAGGCCGCGGAGAAACAGGTCTATGATCATCTCGCCCAGGCCGATCTGTCGCTTGCGCCCGATCTCTCCGGCCTGTTCGGTGATGCCCGGCGCCGGCGCGCCGATCTCGTGAGCGCAGCCGACGTGCTGATGTATCTCGGCAACCTCGAGAGCGTCTTTGCGATCGTCGGCGAACTCGCCGCCGTCGGTGCGGACTTCACCTTCTCCGTCGAGGATGCGGGCGACGGAGAGGCTTTCCAACTCGCCCCGTCGTTGCGTTACGCCCATTCGGAAGCCTATGTGAGGCGGCTGCTTTCCCGCCACGGCTTCGAGATCCTCAAGATCGTCAAGACGGTCATTCGCAAAGATGGCGGAAAACCGGTTTCCGGCATTCTGTTCCTTACGCGCAACGCTGCGTAAGCGAACTTTTCTTGCTATTTTTTTAATAGGTCAGCATTGCTTACCTATTTTGCTTGATTGCAACGGCAGAAGACTGATATTTCACTGATATCGCCAAGAGCGCGGCGATACCGACCGCGCCCCGCCGGCTCATTTCACATTGCAAAAAACGTCACCGCCTTCAGGAGTTCCTCCGAGGCTTTCGCGAACCTGTCTGCCGTGGAGACTGGAATATGACACAGCGCATCAATGCCCTTGGCGTCTGGAATACCAGCGCGACCCGCCATACGCCGATCGAAGATGTGCAAGGTATCTTCTCCGGCAGTCTGATTGCCGCTCTCGGCATTTATGTGCTCGCCAGTGCCGGCCTTCTCACCGGCAGCACCGCCGGTGTCGCCTTCCTGCTGCACTATGCCTTCGGCGTCAATTTCGGCCTCGCCTTCTTCCTGCTCAACCTGCCGTTCTTCTATCTCTCGTGGACGCGCCTCGGCATGGCCTTCACGATCAAGACCTTCATTGCCATCGGCCTGACCTCGGTGCTATCAGACGTGCAGTCGCGCTTCTTTTCGATTTCGAGCATCCACCCGGCGTGGGCTGCCCTTCTCGGCGGCCTGCTGCTCGGCTTCGGCCTGCTGGCGCTTTATCGCCACCGCGCCAGCCTCGGCGGCGTCGGCATTCTCGGCATCTACCTGCAGGAACGCTTCGGCATCCGCGCCGGCCTCGTCCAGCTCGCCATCGACATGTGCGTCCTCGCCGCCGCCTTCTTCGTCACCACGCCGTCCGTCGTCTTCTATTCGGTGCTCGGCGCCATTGTCCTCAACCTCTTCGTTGCCATCAACCACCGCGCCGACCGCTATATTGCGTTGTAGGGGTGGCTGCCCCCTTATCCGTCTGCCGGAACCACGGGTCTCGACCCGTCCTTCGGATGCCGCACGCGAGGCGAAGGGATATGCCGCGACCTCTCCGTTCCTCGCACACCTTTCGCAGGGCACGTCCCCTCTCCCCGTAAAACGGTGAGAGGGGACGTGCCCTAATCGGACCTTCACCGATAGCGGACTAACCTTACAAATCGGTAACCCATTCTAAACAAATCGTAACTTGCCTCAGATCGGCCTCGGCGCGACACTCCTGTCGCGCCGGATTTGATGAGGTGAACCATGTCAGATTTGGAAAAACTCGTAAGACGCCGCATGCAGGAAGAATACGCCAAGGGCGCTTCCGCAGAGGAAATTACCAAGGTCGTCCGCGACATATTCAACAGCATCAACCTCTCGGGCAGTGGGTCCGAAGCCGTTGCGGCGCGCGCCGCTGCCGATCGCGATTAACCTGATATTCGACCGACCCGAGATCTTCGGGTCGGTTCCCGTCAATATCGATCATGCGGCTTTCGTCACCTGATCGATCGGGTGCTGTGAGCGGAAGCCGACGGCAAGCCGGTTCCAGATATTGATCGCGCCGATCGCCACCGTAATCTCGGTCATCTCCTTCTCGGAGAAATGCGCCTTCAGCGCCTCGTAGTCTGCGTCAGGCGCGCCTGTCTTGGCGATATTGGTCACAGCGTCGACCCATCCGAGCAGGGCCCTTTCGCGCGTGTCATAGACCGGCGATTCCCGCCAGACGCACATCAGGTTGATCCATTGTTCGCTGAGCCCGTCGTGGCGGGCTTCCTTCACATGCATATCGACGCAGTAGGCGCAGCCGTTTATCTGCGAGGCGCGCAGCTTGATCAAATGGATGAAGCGGCGCTCCAGTCCGGAAGACTGGACATATTGTTCGAGTGCGACGACCGCCTTGTAGGCATCGGGAGCGGCTTTGGCGAAGTTGAAACGCGGTTGCATGTCTTTCTCCTTTGATATGGCTCAACGAGCCGTCTTGCGTTCATGGATTTCAAGGAAGGCGCAGCCTCGGGCTGCGATCGATCCGTCGTCGAGGGCGGCGAGTTCGATGCCGAGATCGGCAATGCTGGTCTTGGCAAGTTCGGCCCGGTAGACCCGCTCGGCCCGGAGCATTGCCGCGCTGATATTGCAGGGCTTGGAAAAGAAGTGGTCGGAGACCGGGTTCGGTCCGCGCTGGCGGATTTCGGCGCAGCGAAAGGCCGGGGCCGGTCCCTCCACAGCAAGCAATATGTCGAGCAGCGAAATCTCCGCCGGCGCCTTCGCCAGCCGATAGCCGCCCTTCGGCCCCGGCACCGTATCGAGGATGCCGGCGCCCGACAGTGCCTGCAGATGTTTGAGCAGATAGCTTGTCGACACGCCGTGGAATTCCGCCAGCGCAGCCGCCGAAAGGACACCGCCTTCGGAGAGGCCGGAGAGCATGGCGACGCTGTGAATGGCCTGCTCGACTCCATCGCTCATTTTCATCGGTGTCATCTCCTCAATTCGTGGATAAAAAATATCCATGATTCTCGCTTCTGTCAACTGCCCTTCTTTTTCGCCCGCTTTTCACTACCTTCAGGACGTGGACCAGATCGATTCCGAAGCCCGCGCCCTATTGCCTGAAGCCTTTGCCCGCTGGTTTGCGGAAAAGGGCTGGCGCCCTCGCGCCCATCAGCTGGAACTGCTGTCCCGCGCCGAGGCCGGTCAAAGCACGCTGCTGATTGCGCCGACCGGCGCCGGTAAGACGCTCGCTGGCTTCCTGCCCTCGCTCACTGATCTCACCCGCCGCGGCAAAATTCCGCCCGGCTCCGCCTTCACCGGCATCCACACGCTCTATGTCTCGCCACTGAAGGCGCTGGCGATCGATATCGAGCGCAACCTGATGAAGCCGGTCGAAGAGATGGGCCTGCCCGTCACGATCGAAAACCGCACCGGCGATACGCCGATTGCCAAGCGCCAGCGGCAGAAGCTCAATCCGCCGGATATTCTGCTGACGACGCCGGAGCAGGTTGCTCTGCTGCTGGCGAACCGCGAGGCGGAGCGCTTCTTCAAGGACCTGAAATATGTCGTGCTCGACGAGCTTCATTCGCTCGTCACCTCCAAGCGCGGCCATATGCTGTCGCTCGGCCTTGCGCGCCTTCGCCGCCTTGCCCCCGGCCTGAAGACCATCGGCCTGTCGGCGACCGTCGCCGAGCCGATGGACTTGCAGAAATGGCTGGTCGCCCAGGAGGAGGGGAGGGAACATCACGCTGGTCTTGTCGTCGTCGAAGGCGGTGCCAAACCCAATATCTCGATCCTGTCGACCGAAGAGCGCATTCCTTGGGCCGGTCATGCCGCCCGCTATGCCATTCCCGATGTCTACAAGCAGCTCCTCGAACACCAGACGACGCTGCTGTTCGTCAATACCCGCAGTCAGGCCGAGATGCTGTTTCAGGAACTCTGGACGATCAATGACGACAACCTGCCGATCGCCCTCCACCACGGCTCGCTCGATGTCGCCCAGCGCCGCAAGGTCGAGGCGGCGATGGCCGAAAACCGCTTGCGCGCCGTCGTCGCCACCTCAACGCTCGATCTCGGCATCGACTGGGGCGATGTCGATCTCGTCATCCATGTCGGAGCGCCGAAGGGCGCCTCACGCCTTGCCCAGCGCATCGGCCGCGCCAACCACCGCATGGACGAGCCTTCGAAGGCGATCCTCGTGCCGGCCAATCGCTTTGAAGTCATGGAGTGCCAGGCAGCCCTCGACGCCAATTATATCGGCGCCCAGGACACGCCGCCCGTCGGCCGCGGCGCTCTCGACGTGCTCGCCCAGCACGTACTCGGCATGGCCTGCGCCGAACCCTTCGACATGCTGGAGCTCTATGACGAGGTCACCAGCGCCTCGCCCTATGCCGATCTTAGCTGGGAGACCTTCGAGCGCGTCATCGATTTCGTCGCGACCGGCGGTTATGCGCTTAGGACCTACGAGCGTTACGCTCGCATCCGCAAGACCAAGGAGGGCCGCTGGCGCGTCTCCAATCCGGCGGTCGCCCAGCAATACCGCCTCAACCTCGGCACCATCGTCGAAAGCCCGATGCTGAACATCCGCATGGTCAAGCGCGGCGAGGGCGGCCGGCTCGGTCGCGGCGGCGCCACGCTGGGCAAGGTCGAGGAATATTTCCTCGAGCAATTGTCGCCGGGCGACACATTCGTGTTTTCGGGCAAGGTGCTGCGTTTCGAAGGCATACGCGAAAATGAATGCCTGGCGTCGCAGGCCTTTTCGCTCGATCCGAAGATCCCCGCCTATAATGGCGGCAAGTTTCCGCTGTCGACCTATCTCGCCGAGCAGGTGCGGGCGATGATCGCCGATCCCGATCGCTGGCGCCACCTGCCGGATCAGGTGCGCGACTGGCTGTCGCTGCAGACCGACAAGTCGATGCTGCCGAAGCGCGACGAGTTCCTGATCGAAACCTTCCCGCGCGGCAGCCGCGGCTATATGGTCGCCTATCCCTTCGAAGGCCGTCTCGCCCACCAGACTCTCGGCATGCTGCTGACCCGCCGGCTGGAGCGAGCGGGCGCCAAGCCGCTCGGCTTCGTCGCCACCGATTATTCGCTCGCCGTCTGGGGTCTCGAGGATATGGGGCTGATGATCGCCAATGGCCGGTTGAGCCTCTCCGACCTCTTCGATGAGGATATGCTCGGCGACGATCTCGAGGCCTGGCTCGCCGAATCCTTCTTGTTGAAACGCACCTTCCGCAATTGCGCCGTGATTGCGGGCTTGATCGAGCGCCGCCATCCGGGCAAGGAAAAGAGCGGCCGCCAGATCACCGTCTCGGCCGACCTGATCTATGACGTGCTCCGCAGCCATGAGCCGGATCACATCCTGCTGCAGGCAACGCGCCAGGATGCGGCGACGGGGCTTTTGGATATAAGCCGTCTTGGCGATATGCTGATGCGAATCAGGGGCCACATCACCCACCGCCCGCTCGACCATATTTCCCCGCTCGCCGTGCCGGTGATGCTGGAAATCGGCCGCGAGGCGGTGCCGGGCGAGGCCCATGATGCGCTATTGGCCGAGGCGGCGGACGATCTGATCGCCGAAGCTCTGGCATGATGATGACTGGGAAAAATACGACTGTGATGAACCGCCTGGCGCTGGCGCGCGACATTTCCGGATTGGCTGCGATCCCCGGCATCGAGACATCGGTGAACGGCATTGCCGCCGTCTGCGATCCGCTCGGCGCCCTCTATCTGCCGGATGCCGGACTGCTCGTCGTCTCCGACCTGCATCTCGAAAAAGGCGCAGCCTTCGCGCGCCGTGGCATGATGCTGCCGCCCTATGACACGCTGGCGACGCTGACCGTGCTTGCCGCCGTCATTTCCCGCTATGATCCGAAGCTCGTCATCTCGCTCGGCGACAATTTTCACGACCGCATCGGTTCGAAGCATCTGCCGGAAAATTTTCGCGCGCTGATCGTCGGTATGGCGCGCGGCCGCGAATGGATCTGGATCAACGGCAACCATGATCCCGATGGCATCGTCGATCTGCCCGGCGCTTGCGCCGACGAGGTGCATTATGCCGGCCTGACCTTCCGCCACGAGCCGAGGAACGGCTTGCAGAGCGGCGAAATCGCCGGCCACCTGCATCCTTCGGCGACCGTGCGCCGGCGCGAACGATCAATCCGCCGCCCCTGCTTCGCCACGGACGGCGCTCGCCTCCTCATGCCGGCCTTTGGGGTGATGAGCGGCGGCCTCGATCTCGGCCATCAGGCGATGAAGGGCTTGTTCGAAAAGGAATCGCTCATCGCGCATCTGCTGGGACGCGATCGGATTTATTCGGTCAGGTATGGGAATTTGCGGGGGTAGCGTCTGTCCTCGATGTGTGCCGTGGGGGTGCCACACTGCACGCCTTTGAACTTAATCACACCCTTGCAATTGCTGCTGATATGTCCCCGCCATTCGCGCGAACTTCTGTGCCGTCTGCTGCAATTGCCCGTTCGAGCGCCAGTCGCCGCGCTTATATCCCGTCGGCCCCGAATAATAGGCGAGATAGAGATTATAGGCATCGTTGAGCGGAATACCGGTCTCCACACTATTCTGGTAATGATACCAGCCGATGAAATCGATCGCGTCGGCGAAGTTCGTGCGCCGCGCCGCCCAGTTCCCCGTCTGCGACTGATAGTGATCCCATGTACCGTCGAGCGCCTGCGAATAGCCGTAGGCGGTCGAAGGCCGGGTCCAAGGAATGAAGCCGAAGAGCTTGGTGCGCGGCGGCCGCGCGTAGGGCTGGAAACCCGATTCGGTGTACATCGTCGCCATCAGGATCGGCACGGGCACGCCGTATTTCTTCTCCGTCCGCTCTGCCGCCCTCTGCCAGCTGGAGAAAAGACCTTCGCGCTGGTCGAAGACGGCGCAGATGTTCCTCGTCTGCTTCGGCGCCGTCGCGCAGCCGGCAAGCAGCGCGAGACCCACGGCGGTCAGAACGATACGAGTACGCATGACAGAACCTCTCGTTTCCGAGAGATTACTAACTCGTAAATGTTAAAAACCGGTTTTTAGTCGAATACGAACTTTTTCGAAGAGGTTGCCCGGGAACTCGGCAGCCATGACCCACCCCTACGCCCTGACCGGCTTATAACGCAGGATCACTGCGCCACTTCGCGTGGTCGAGGATTCAATAAGCCTCAGCGGCACCTGAGCCTCGGCCGGCTTGAAGAGCGGATTGCCGCCGCCGAGAATGACCGGCACCACGCAAACCCGGATCTCATCGATAAGGCCCGCCTTCAGCAGGCTGTCGGCAAGCGCGGCGCTGCCGAAGATGAAAATCGTCTTGCCGTCCTCCTGCTTCAGCCTCGTCAATTCGGGGATCGGATCGCTGACGATGCGCGAATTGTTCCAGCCGGGATCGGTCATTGTTCGAGAGACGGCGATCTTGGCGATGCCGTTCATATAGGCCTTGATCTTGTCTTCGTCCTCAGCAGTCGGCCAGTAGGCGGCCATGCCCTCATAGGTCTTGCGGCCGAAGACCAGGAGGTCACCTTCCTCGCCGAACTGCTCGGCATAGCGCTTGAGCTCCGGTCCCCAGGCGAGATTGTGGAAGTCGATCTCCCACGGTTTCGTTCCCTCGAAATAGCCATCGAGCGTCATCAGGTTCCAGACGACAAGCTTCCGCATTTCATCCTCCTCAAGTGAAAACCGCTTTTAATAAGCAACTGGTTCACAGTAATTCAACTGATTGCGATATGCAAGCGGTCCTGGAGGCGAAGGGGGCCGCCGACAAGAAGTTCCGGCGCTTGACTCTCCTAGGTCAATTGTCCTAATCCCTAGGTCGATTGACCTACGAATCGCAGCTTCGCGGACAGAAGGGAGAATGAAAATGGTCGCTGCGGCCACCCGCCAGCAAATTGTCGAAGCAGCCGACAGGCTTTTCTACGAGAGAGGCTTTGAAGCAACGTCCTTTGCCAACATTGCGGGTACAGTCGGACTCTCGCGAGGCAATTTTTATTATCACTTCAAGACGAAGGACGAGCTTCTCGATGCGGTGATCACCCATCGCCTCCTCAAAACCAGGTCAATGCTCGATGAGTGGGAAGCACAGGCCGAGGCACCTGACGAGCGTATTCTCAGCTTCGTCAATCTCCTCATCCTGAATCAGTCGAAAATCATGGCCCACGGTTGCCCGGTCGGCACGCTTTGCGCCGAACTCGCCAAGCTCGATCACATTGCCAAGAGCCGTGCTGCCGAACTTTTCGATCTGTTTCGCCATTGGCTGTCACGTCAATTCAGTGAGCTTGGCCGCGAGGATGAAGCCGATGCGCTTGCCATGCACATCCTGATGCGGAGCCAGGGTGTTGCGACGCTTGCGGCCGCCTATCGCGACGAAATCTTTGTTCAAAACGAGGTGGAAAATATGCGCGCGTGGCTGGCGGAGCAGCGGCCAGAAACACCCGCCTTTCCCGACACCCTTTCACGACAGCATTCCTGAAGGAGACACTGCATGTTTTTCATTACTCTGAAATTTTCTGAAAGCAGGGCCAAAGCACCGGTTCTGATGGAAGCGCATAATGCCTGGCTCAAACGAGGCTTCGACGACGGGATTTTTCTTCTCGCCGGCGGCCTTCAGCCGAGCGCCGGTGGAGCAGTCGTCGCTCACAACACCTCGCGCGCCGAACTCGAAACCAGGATTCAGCAGGATCCTTTCGTGGCGGAAGGCGTCGTCAGCGCCGATATTCTGGAAATTGCCCCCGCTCGCGTCGACGAGCGGCTCGCCTTCCTGAAGACATGAGACACGAGCGCGACGGTTCGCGGCGCCGGATCACTCCTTGCGGAAAATCAGGCTGGCGCTCCAGCCGGTGACGACGGCCAGCGCCACGGCCGCAAATCCGTAGAGGATCGGCTGATCATGGGCCGCATCGGTGATCGTCTGTTCGATGCCCGTCTTGATGACGCGCAGCGGCAGCGATTTATCGGTGATGAGATTGCCGCTCTTGAAGAGATAGGCGCGCACCGTGTGCACCCCGTTCGGAATATTTGCCGGAAGGCGCAGGCTCGCCTTGAAGAGGTTCGATGAAACGAACCGCACGCCGCTCGGGTTCCTGTCGTAAAGCGCGCCCACCTGCTGCAGCCGCAGGAAAGCCTGACGGAACTCGCCGAGATTGCTGCCGTCGCCGACGAAGCCGACCGGCGTCAGCGGAATGTGGTCGATGCCGATCCCCTGGTCGGTGAGTTCCAACGGCGTCGTCAGATCGTCGATCATGCGCGAGCTCGACATCGAATAGGAATGCGGCACCGCCTCGAAAGTCATCGAGCGCCTGTTCACCCAGATGCCGAAGACGCGCTCCTTCTTGCGCACCGTCGCATCCTCGCGCGGGCCTTCCAGCACCACCACGACGTCATACTGGCCAATGGCGAGCAGCAGCTGGTCGGTGTTCGAGAGCGCCCCGAAGATCGTCAGATCGGCACCGTGGAAATCCGAAGTGATGGCGATTTCGCTGGTCGATGTGCCGATCTCCAGCCCCTCCCGCACCGCTTCCGTTGCCTGTCCCGGCAGCCACTGCGCCCCGGCAACCGCCGGCAGCAGACACAGGAGCAGGAGGATCGAGGCAAGCAGGCGCATCAGTTGCCGGTCCCCATCACCACCGAATAGACGTCGGCAGGGGTCACGACCAGCGCGATCGCCAGACGCAGGCCGACGGCCAGAACGAGCAGGCCAAGCAGAGCGCGCAGCTGCTCGCCGCGAAGCTTCTGGCCGACGCGCACGCCATATTGCGCCCCGACGACACCCGCCACCATCAGGATGAAGGCAAGCACGATGTCGACAGAGAAGTTCGTCGCCGCCTGCACGATCGTCGTATAGGCGGTCACGAAAATGATCTGATAAAGCGAGGTGCCGACCACGACATTGGTCGGGATGCGCAGCAGGTAGATCATTGCCGGCACCATGATGAAGCCGCCGCCGACACCCATGATCGAGGTCAGGATGCCGATCGCAAAGCCGAGCGCAATGATCGGAATGACGCTGAGGAAAATCTTCGATTTCTTGAAGCGCACCTTGAGCGGCAGCTTGTGCACCCAATGCTGGTGGCCTGGCTTGCGCGGCGCGGGCGGCTCGTTGCGTGCGGCGCGGCGCATGGCATTGATGCTTTCGAGCAGCATCAGCCCGCCGACCGCTCCGAGGAAGATGACATACATCAGCGAGATGATCAGGTCGAGCTGGCCGATGGCGCGCAGCAGCGAGAAGATCCAGATGCCGACGGTCGCCCCTGTAAGACCGCCGACCAGGAGCACTGTGCCGAGCTTGACGTCGAGCGTGCCGCGCCGGAAATGGGTGATCGCACCCGAAATCGACGACGCCACGACCTGGTTGGCGCCGGTGGCGACGGCGACGACGGGCGGGATATTGTAGAAGATCAATAGCGGGGTGATGAGAAAACCGCCGCCGACGCCGAACATTCCGGACAGGAATCCGACGGCCGCCCCCATGCCGAGAATGATGAAGATGTTCACCGACAATTCTGCGATGGGCAGATAAATTGTCACAACCGACCCCGAATGATGACCGCCCCTGCCGGGCGGTTCCTGTCACGTCCCCGTTCGAATGCGCACCATACTGTGAAATCGTTGCCAGAGGCTTTCGATCGGCCCCGATTGATAGAGATCGATGGCGGGAGATTCGGCGATGCGCGGATCGATATGTCCGGCATAATCGGGCTTTTTTCAGGTTTTGTGACGAGGGTGGGAAAAATTCGGAAAAGCTTGCGGCTTAGTGCCGCAAGGCCTGCGAAGACCCCTCCCCAAGGGGGAGGGCTATGCGCGGCATCACCCCACAGCAACATCAACGTTTCCGCGGGCGAATCCGTGAAAGAGATAACGTCGGCGCGGCATGCAAGCCCCTCCCCCTTGTGGGGAGGGGTCTTCACCGGCGGCTCGACCTCCGTCGACGCACCTTAGATCGCCTTGGCGACCTGCTTGTTGCGTTCGAGCAGCGCCTTCACGGTCGCGTCGCTCACCTTGCCGTCCGGCTGCTGGCCGATCGACTTCTGGAAGCTCTTGATCGCGGCGACGGTTTTCGCCCCCATTTCGCCGTCGGGCACGCCGGCGTCGAAACCGTTATTGTTGAGGATCGCCTGGATGTTGCGGATCGCCTTCTTCATGTCGACGGTTGCCGTCTTCATGCCTGTGCCCGCCCATTCGTCGGGAATGTCGATGCCGTTGGCGCGATGGTCGAGCGGTTCCGGCTTCCAGAGATCGGCCTTGGCGCGCGCCCGTTCGAGCTGGTCGGGCTTCATGGCATTGGCGACTTCGTCGCGCTTCTGCGCTGCATCCTTGTCACCGGCCTTGGCGGCGATCGCAAACCACTTGTAGGATTCTTCGAGATCCGCCGGAACGCCATTGCCCCTCGCGCAGAGGATTGCCAGGTTGAACTGGCTATCGGTGATGCCGAGATTGGCGGCCTTGGTGAACCACGAGGCTGCCGTCGCATAATCCTGCTGGCCGAGCGCGCCGGAGGCGTAGAGAACGGCTAGATTGTGCATGGCGCTGGCATTGCCCCGGTTCGCCGCCTGCTCGTAGAAGCCCTTCGCCTTGGCGATGTCGCGTTCGACGCCGTTGCCCTTCTCATACATGCTGCCGAGCCGGTATTGTGCCGGCGCAAAACCCTTGTCGGCCGAAAGCTGGTACCAGCCTGCGGCCTGTTTCTGATCGACGGTCATGCCGTTGCGGCCGTCCGAATAGCGTGCGCCGATCTCGAACAGCGCCAGGGAGTCGCCGCCCTGTGCCGCATCGGCAAGTGATTTCGGCTGCACGGTGTCGGGGATGGTGATCGCTGCCTGCGGCGCGGCCGCCGCTGCGGTCGGGCTGTTCGGAGTGAAGCTCGATGTTTCCTGTGCGCCGGACGTACCGGCGGGGGCCAAGGTTGCGACTCCCTCGCTGTCGAGCGGCGCCGCATCGGTCAGGTGATCGCTGGCAGCAGGCTGGGCTGTTTCCGGTTGCGCCTGATCGGCGGCCGGTGCGCTCGCCGCTGCAGGGACGTTCAGATCGGCAGCGCCGGCGTCCGGCTGGGCGGGTGCCGCCTCAGGCGGAACCGGCTTGGGATTTTCCATCGCCCCCGTCAGCGCCGAGACCTCCGCCGGCGGCCGCGGTGCGGGTTCGCCGCTCGTCAGCGTTCGGGCCAGCGGAAATGCCATGATGGCGAGCAAGACGGCGCCGACGGCGAGAAGGATCGGTCGCCGGTAGCGCGAAAAGGCGCTGGGCTTGCCCGCCTTGTCGGTCTTGCTCGTCTTGTCGGCATTTGCGGCCTTCTTGTCGGCCTTGGATGCCGCCTGCTTTGGATTGGCGTCCACTTCCATTGCGGCTGCCTGCGCCGCCCGGCGCGCAGCCGCGATGTAGTCGGCCCGATCCGTCTCGATGGCAGGCTTGCCGCGTTGGGCACTCTGGCTGGCGCGCACCCGTTCAAGAATTTTCTTGACGTCGGGCGCGCCCGAACCCGGCTCGAGCAGTTCGTTCGCCGCGTCCGTCGGGACCACGTCGGCGGGATCGATCGACGGCGCAGGGTCGATCACCGGTCGTTCCTTCGCCTGCGCCTCGGCTTTTTTGCCGGGCCGCAGCCGCTTGCCAAGGCTGGCGAACAGGCTGGTTTTTGCCGGCGCCGGTGTCGGGGTCTCCGGCGGCCGCGTCGCGGCTTCGATGGCGATCGCGCTTGTTGCGCTCATGCTCGCGGCCTGGGCGGGGGCGGCAGGTTCCGCCGCGACCTCAGCCGTGCGGATGACCGGAGAGGCTTTCGCTGCCGGGGGCACGTCCGCCGTCTGGGCGGCTTCAGCCACCATCAGCGCATAGGGGTCGACATCGAAATCGACGTCGGCCATCGGCATCTGAGCGATCGGCCGTCGGCGCTCTTCCATGCCGTCGAGCCGGTCGGCGATGTGGACCAGCGTCTCGTGCAGCGCCTTGAAGGTCTTGTGCGTGCGCTCCTCGCTGTCGCGGCTGATATCCTCGAGATGGCGCAGATCCTCGGCCAGCGCCGTCAGCGCCGACATGTCGGCGGCGGGCACGCCGCCCTGCAGGCCGCCATTGCGCGAATAGGCCTCGACGACGGCCTCCGCCGCTTGGCGCGCCGCCTCGATGATATATTCGTCGCTTGTCGCCATATAATCTTCGATCGCGCCCATGCGCCGGTCGAGGTCGGCCGGGATCGCGGCACTTTCGCGCGGCTCGCTCATCAGCGCCGAAAGGTTGGCAATCTGGTCTTCGAGGTTCTTCAGCGCTTGCGGATCGGTCGGCGGCGCCGCCGTTGTTTCTTCCAGCCGGGCGGCGATGTCGCTCAGCCGACCTTCGAGACGCTGGAAAGCTCTGTCGTCGATCGCCGCGGCAGGTGCGGGCTGCTGAAAGGCCATCTCGTCGATCCGCCGGGCGAGATAATCGAGCCGCTGCGCCAGCACGTCATTGACCGCTCCATTCTCGAGCGCATCGATCTTGCGGGAGATGTCGGAAAGCGGGCCGG
Organism: Rhizobium sp. CNPSo 3670; assembly: GCF_057784555.1. Classification (NCBI taxonomy): domain Bacteria; kingdom Pseudomonadati; phylum Pseudomonadota; class Alphaproteobacteria; order Hyphomicrobiales; family Rhizobiaceae; genus Rhizobium; species Rhizobium sp. CNPSo 3670. The sequence continues at coordinate 191,895 of NZ_JBXSOL010000008.1, read as the reverse complement.
TGAGGTCGGGTTGCGCGGCCGCCTTCTGCGTGCGCTCCAGCAGGTAGGATAGCTGTTCCAGCCGCTCGTCGAGCCGGGACGTCGCTTCCGCCTTGGCCAGCTCCTCGACGCGCTCCGTCAGCGCTTCCAGCCGCATCGCCAGCTCGTCGGCCGGGGTTGCCCGGCTGGCCGCGTCGTGGCTCATCAGGTCGATCTGGTCGGCGAGCGACGACAGGCGGCTTTCCAGCCGCTGCATCAGCGTCGGATCGTTGGCGGCAGCCGCGCGGCCGCTTGCCGCAATCGCCCGGCTGATCTCGTCGAGGCGCATATCCATGGCGGCGAACTGCTCGGACATGACCCGGTCATGCGGCTGGATCATGTTGCCGAACTGCTCCATCGCCGTGGCGATGGCGATGAGCTTGTCTTCCAGCGCCCGGACCGCGGGGCTTTCGCCCATGCCGCCGAGATGGCGCTTGATATCGTCGAGCCGGTAGGCCAGTGAAACGAGCTCTTCCTGCAGCCCCTCGGTGTCGAGTGCGGCAAGCCGGCTCTCGACGCCGTCCCAGCGGTTTTCCATATGGCGCAGCGATTCCTCGCGCGCCAGCCCGTCCATCAGCGATCGCAGCTCCTCGAAATCCTCGCGCAGCCCGGCGGCCTCCGGGCCGCTCGAGCGGCCGGTCAACTGGCTGATGCTCTGGGCCAGGCGGTTCATGTCGGCGCGAATGTCGTCGGCGAAGCGGCTGTCTCCGGCGGTCGCCTTGATCTCGCGCAGTTCGGCGCGCAGTGCGCTCATCTCGCGGGTCACGCCCTCGGAAATATCGCGCTTCAAGTCCTGCCTGAGGTTGACGAGCGCCTGGGCGATCTCGGTCATCGTGTCGCCGCCGGCGCGCAAGGCAGGGGCGGGCAGTGGCGCAGCGGCGCGCGGTGCGGGGTCGCGCAGCTGGGTGGCCTGCTCGCGCCCATAGGCGCGTTCGCGGCCCGCTTCCAATGCGCGCTGGCGCTGGCGAATTTCCGCGAGCGGATCCGGCCGCGGCTCGACCGGCGCTCGTGTGGGGCGCGGCGCATTGGAGGCCGCATAAGGATCGCGCTCGGCCATTGGCGTGCGCGTCCGCTGATCGCGTCCGCTGCCCATCAGCCCTTCGATGCGCGCCTCCAGCCCTTCGATCGTGCGGTTCAGCGCATCGAGCGAGGTCCTGTCGGACTGTCGGGAAGGATTTGATCGCGATCCGTTCATCTTCTTGCTCGCTTCGACTGCTCGACCTCTCGTCAGAGCTCGATCCGTGGCTTCTTCGTCTGCTGCCCACGTCTTCACGCGGACCGGAGCGCATCATCCATAAGAAGATAGTCAATTAGACTTTCCTCAGGCTGAACGATGTAGCGGCATTCTTTAGGAACGCGGGACTGGAAAAAGGAATGCGGATCACTACGGCTCAATCCGCACCTTTCACGAAACGTGGTAAACAAGCCGTTAAGATAGATGAGAATTTTTTAACGTTTGCAGCCGAAAGGCTTCTTTAGGCGGCAATTGCCGTTAAATTCGCCGGATCGGATAGACATCGCCAGGCCGGAATTTCAGTGCGCGGCATCGATCGAATAGGCGCTGATGCGCGAGAGGTGGATGAAGGAAAGGCCGGTCTCGGCGGCCCAGTCGTTGAAGGCCTGCTGGATCAGCTGCTGGTCCTTCTTCGTCGTGCCGGAGGAGGAGAGCGGCACGCCGGCCGATCTCAGGCAGGCGAGCACGTCGAGCGTGGCGACGAAGCTGTCGCGGCCGATGCCGCGCAGGAAATACTGGGCGGTCATGCCGCCGAGCCGGCTGCCGCGTTTGCTCATCAGCTCGAGGAGGCCGATCTGGTCCTCCCGCGGCCAGTCGGCGAAGAAGGCGCCGACGCTGCCATGTTCGCTCGCCAGTTCTCTGACGAAGGCGGCATTGGCGCGAACCGACATGATCTTCGCGCCGTTGCGGATGATCCGCTCGTCCGATGTCAGCTCATGCCAGTAATCGTCGGGCGCGATATTCAGCGCCGCCGGATCGAAGCCGGAAAACGCCGCCTCGAAGCCCGGCCATTTCGCATCGATCACCTTCTGCACGAAGCCGCTGTAGAAGATGCGGCGGGTCATGTCGGCCAGAATGCGGTCGTCCGGCATGGCGCGCAGCCGGTCGTGATCCGGCTGGTGCTTCTCGAGCATTGCCTGCAGCGCGGCCGCACCGCCTTTTCGCTCTTCCGCACGCTGCCTTATCGCCTCGAAACTGATCATGCCGGCCCACCTGATGCATAGTGAAAGACGCTTGCGCTTATACGCCATTCCCGAATGGACAAGGAAGATGAGATGGCGTCTCCTGCCTCCGCATCGACGGCTTGCGGATTCGCCCTCTCGAATTTTTCATGAAAAGGCGATCGAGAGGAAGAGTTTGACGTTTACGCAAACGTCAATATTTTGTAAGACGATGACCAAGGCCGGCGCGATCCGGCTATCCGAATGGGAGGAAATTGAGAGATGCCAGTCTACAAGGCCCCGGTGAACGATACGCTTTTCGTTTTGAACGACGTGCTGGGCCTCGAACGCTACAACAATCTTCCCGGGTTCGCCGATGCGACGCCCGATATGATCGAGGCGATCCTCGGCGAGGCCGCCAAGGTGGCCGAAGAAGTTCTTTTTCCGATCAATTATTCCGGCGACCAGGAAGGCTGCAGACGTCAGGACGACGCCAGTGTCTCGACGCCGAAGGGCTTCAAGGAAGCCTATAATGCCTATCGCGAAGGCGGCTGGATCGGCCTTGCCGTGCCGGAAGAATTCGGCGGCCAGGGGCTTCCCTATACGCTGCATGCCGCCGTCGGCGAATATACCTCCGCCGCCAACATGTCGCTGATGATGTATCCGGGCCTGACGCAGGGTGCGATCGCCGCGATCCTCGTCCATGGCACGCAGGAGCAGAAGGAAACCTATCTGCCGAAGATGGTCGACGGTTCATGGTCCGGCACCATGAACCTGACCGAGCCGCATTGCGGCACCGATCTCGGCATGCTGCGCACCCGGGCGGTGCCGCAGAACGACGGCAGCTACAAAATTTCAGGCCAGAAGATCTTCATCTCTGCCGGCGAGCACGATCTGACCGACAACATCGTTCATCTGGTTCTGGCTCGCATCGAGGGGGCCCCCGAGGGCACCAAGGGCATCTCGCTTTTCATCGTCCCGAAATACCTGGTCGGCAAGGACGGCGCTCTTGGCGACCGCAATGCCGTGTCCTGCGGTGCGATCGAGCACAAGATGGGCATCCACGGCAACGCCACCTGCGTCATGAATTACGACGAGGCGACCGGCTTCCTGATTGGCGCCGAAAACCGCGGCCTCAATGCCATGTTCGTGATGATGAACGAGGCGCGTCTGATGGTCGGCCTGCAGGGCATCGCCATTTCCGAAATCGCCTATCAGAATGCCGCGAATTATGCCCGCGACCGCATCCAGGGCCGCTCGCTCTCCGGCGTCAAGGCGCCGGATAAGAAGGCCGATCCGATCATCGTCCATCCCGATATCCGCCGGACTCTGATGACCATTCGCGCCTTCAACGAGGCCGGCCGCGCCTTTCTGCTCTGGACCGCGCTGAAGTCCGATATCGCCCACCGCGCCACCGACGAGAAGGAGCGCCAGACCGCCGATGACATTCTCGGCCTCGTCACCCCGATCCTCAAGGGTGTGATGACCGACAGGGGCTTCGACCACGCCGTCATGGCCCAGCAGGTCTTCGGCGGCCACGGCTATATCGAAGAGCACGGCATGAGCCAGTATGTGCGCGATGCCCGCATCGCCATGATCTACGAAGGCGCCAACGGCATTCAGGCGCTCGATCTCGTCGGGCGCAAGCTCGCGCTCAACGGCGGCCGTGCCGCCATGGCGCTGTTCAAGGAAATCGGCGATTTCTGCGAGGAGAACCGCAGCGACGAAAAGCTCTCCTTCTTCACCAAGCACCTGAAGAAGGGCTTGAACGACGTCCAGGCCGCGACCATGTGGTTCATGCAGAACGCCATGGCCAAGCCCGACAATGCCGGCGCCGGTTCGACCGATTACATGCATCTCTTCGGTCTCGTCGTTCTCGGCTATATGTGGGCGAAGATGGCGAAAGCCGCCGAGGACGGCCTTGCCTCGGGCGATGCCGCCCGCGAGGATTACCTGAAGAACAAGCTGACCACGGCGAAATTCTTCATGGAGCGGATCATGCCGGAAACCGCCCTTCGCAAGGCCCGCATCGAAGCCGGCGCCGACACGATGATGGCGCTGGCCGCGGAAGCGTTTTGAGCCGGTTCTCCCTCCCCCTTGTGGGGAGGGTTGGGGGTGAGAAAGCGGTCGGCGCAGCCGACGAAACGATCCGGTGAATCGTTTCGAACGCCGAACGCCCTGAGCTTAAAACGAAGGGCTATTTGGTCTTCGCAGAATTCAAAGGCGCGTCTGCGCCATCAGGGAGACGAGACAATGACCGAGGTTTTCATTTACGATCACGTCCGCACGCCGCGCGGACGCGGCAAGAAGGACGGCGCCCTGCATGAGGTGCCTTCCGTCCGCCTCGCCGCCAAGACGCTGGAAGCGATCCGCGACCGCAACGGGCTCGATACGACAACCGTCGACGACATCATCATGGGCTGCGTCGACCCTGTCATGGATGCCGGCGCCGTCATCCCCAAGGCTGCCGCCTTCGAAGCCGGTTATTCCACCCGTGCGCCCGGCATGCAGATCTCTCGCTTCTGCGCCTCCGGCCTCGATGCCGTCAATTTCGCCGCCGGCAAGATCGCCCAGGGCGCCGACGACATCGTCATCGCAGGCGGTGTGGAAAGCATGTCGCGCGTCGGCCTGGGCATGTCGGGCGGCGCCTGGTTCATGGATCCGTCAGTGAATTTCCCGGCCTATTTTATGCCGCAGGGCGTCTCGGCCGATCTCATCGCCACCAAATACGGCTTCAGCAGAACCGATGTCGATGCCTACGCCGTCGAGAGCCAGAAGCGCGCCGCCCATGCCTGGCAGCAGGGCTGGTTCGACAAGTCGGTGATCCCGGTCAAGGATCAGAATGGCCTGACGATCCTGGATAAGGACGAGCACATGCGCCCCGGCACCGATATGCAGGCGCTTGCCTCTCTCAACCCCTCCTTCCAGATGCCGGGCGAGATGGGTGGCTTCGAAGCCGTCGGCATCCAGGCCCATCCCGAGATCGAGCGGATCAACTACGTCCACCATGCCGGCAATTCCTCCGGCATCGTCGATGGCGCCGCTGCGGTGCTCTTGGGATCGAAGGCTGGCGGTGAGAGCATGGGGCTGAAGCCGCGTGGCCGCATCAAGGCTTTCGCCAATATCGGCTCCGATCCGGCGCTGATGTTGACCGGCCCCGTCGACGTGACCGAAAAGCTGTTGAAGCGGACCGGCATGAACCTGTCGGACATCGACCTCTTTGAGCTGAACGAAGCCTTCGCCGCCGTGGTGCTGCGCTACATCCAGGCCTTCGACATCGATCACGACAGCATCAACGTCAATGGCGGTGCCATCGCCATGGGCCATCCGCTCGGCGCCACCGGCGCGATGATCCTCGGAACCGTGCTGGACGAGCTTGAACGCCGCGACCTCAACACCGCGCTGGTGACGCTCTGCATCGGCGCCGGCATGGGCACGGCAACGGTTATCGAACGCGTTTGATGGGATCGCGACCCTCTCCACAAGGGGAGGGGCTTCACCGCAATAGAATTCAGGGAGAGGAATTCCCAATGAGCAGCTACACCAATTTCACGGTCGAAACCGACGCCGACGGCATCGCTCTCGTCACCTGGGACATGCCCGGCAAATCGATGAATGTCTTCACCGCCGAGGTGATGGAGGAGCTCAACGCCATCATCGACGCGACGACCGCTGACGTCGCCGTCAAGGGCGTCGTATTCACCTCAGGCAAATCCTCCTTCTCCGGCGGCGCTGATCTTTCGATGATCAAGTCGATGTTCAGCTCCTACCAGGAGGAGAAAGCCAAGAGCCCCGAGACGGCGGTGCAGACGCTGTTTGGTCTGGTCGGCCGGATGAGCGGCCTCTTCCGCAAGCTCGAAACCTCCGGCAAGCCCTGGGTGTCGGCAATCAACGGCACCTGCATGGGCGGCGCCTTCGAACTGTCGCTTGCCTGCCACGGCCGCGTCGCTTCCAATGCCAAGAGTGTCAAGATCGCGCTGCCCGAGGTCAAGGTCGGCATCTTCCCCGGCGCCGGCGGGACCCAGCGCGTGCCGCGGCTCGCAAACGCCCAGGACGCGCTGCAGATGATGACGACAGGCCAGTCGCTGAGCGGCTCGCGCGCCAAGGCAATGAACCTCGTGCATCAGGTGGTCGAGCCGGATCAGCTGATCCCCGCCGCCAAGCAGATGATCAGGGATGGACTGAAGCCGGTCGCGCCGTGGGACGAGAAAGGCTTCAAGCTGCCGGGCGGCGGCATCTGGACGCCGGCCTCCGCGCAGCTCTGGCCGGCCGCGCCGGCGATCCTGCGCCGCGAGACGTCGGGCAATTATCCGGCAGCGCTCGCCATCCTGAAATGCGTCTATGAAGGCCTGCAGGTGCCGTTCGACACCGGTCTGAAGATTGAGCAGCGTTATTTCACGGAGGTGCTGCAGACCCGGGAAGCTTTCTCGATGATCCGCTCTTTGTTCATCTCCATGCAGGAGCTCGGCAAGGGCGCACGCCGCCCGGCCGGTATCCCGAAGACGGAGCTGAAACATGTCGGCGTCGTCGGCGCCGGCTTCATGGGCGCCTCGATCGCCTATGTCACCGCCGCCGCCGGCATTCCGGTGACCCTGATCGACCGCGATATGGAAGCGGCCGCCAAGGGCAAGGCCGTCTCCGAAGGGCTCGTTAAGGATTCGATCGGTAAGGGAAGGCTGACGCAGGACGAAGCGGCAGCCCTTCTTTCCCGCATCTCGCCGTCGGCCGATTACGCCGATCTCGCCAATGCCGACCTCGTCATCGAGGCCGTGTTCGAGGATCGCGAAGTCAAGAAGGCTGTTATCGAGGCGGTCGAAGCAGCGCTGCCCGAGGGCGCGATCTTCGCCTCCAATACCTCGACGCTGCCGATCACGGGCCTTGCGAAGAATTCGAAACGCCCCGCCGACTTCATCGGCATTCACTTCTTCTCGCCGGTCGAAAAGATGATGCTGACGGAGGTGATCCTCGGAGGCGAAACCGGCGACAAGGCGCTCGCCGTGGCGCTCGATTATGTCGCGGCGATCAAGAAGACGCCGATCGTCGTCAACGACACCCGCGGCTTCTTCGTCAATCGCTGCGTGCTGCGCTACATGTCTGAAAGCTACGACATGCTGATCGAGGGCGTGCCGCCCGCCATGATCGAGAATGCCGCCAAGATGGCCGGCATGCCTGTGGGGCCGCTGGCTTTGAACGACGAGGTGGCGATCGACCTTTCGCTGAAGATCCTCAAGGCGACGGTCGCCGATCTCGGCGAAAGGGCTGTCGATCCCAGGCACATGGAGCTGATCTCCCGCATGGTCGAAAAGGAAGGACGCTTCGGCCGCAAGAATTCCAAGGGCTTCTATGACTATCCGCCGAAACCGGCGAAGAAGTCGCTCTGGCCTGAGCTGAAGAGCTTCTATCCGCAGAAAAGCCCGGACGAGGTGGACGTCGCCATCCTCAAGCGACGTTTCCTCGTCACCATCGCGCTCGAAGCCGCCCGGACGGTCGAGGAAGGCATCGTCACAGATCCGCGCGAAGCCGATGTCGGCTCGATCCTCGGCTTTGGCTTCGCGCCCTACACCGGCGGGGCGCTGAGCTATATCGATGGGATGGGCGTAAAGGCATTCGTGGAACTGGCGGAAAAGTTAGCGTCGGCTTACGGAGAGCATTTCAAGCCGACGCCACTGTTGAAGGATATGGACGCCAAGGGTGAGACATTTTATGGGCGGTTCGATCCCTATGCAGGGGCGAAGGCGGCGGCGTAACCTGTTTTTGCTATCGTTTTCCGCCAAACGTAGCCACCCTCTGCCGGGCAGGGCAGAGGGATGCCGGGTCACGGCGCAAAGAATCCCGCGCTTTCTCCAGTTCGCCGAACTCCACTTTTCCTTGCCGACGCCTTGCCGCGGACACAATTTCCGATTACACCCCTGCACATCGATCTTGCTAGATGAACTTTGAAACGGCGCTTGCGTCGTTCCTGGCGACCTTCCTCCAAAATCGGTTTTCATCGCCGTTCGGTATTTCCGGGCTGCAATCTTCTATGAGCGAGTCGAAAGGATATCGTCATGAACACAGGTACCGTAAAGTGGTTCAACGCAACCAAGGGCTTCGGCTTCATTCAGCCGGACGACGGCGCTGCCGACGTTTTCGTCCACATCTCGGCCGTTGAACGCGCCGGCATGCGTGACCTCAAGGATGGCCAGAAGCTGTCCTACGATCTCGTCCGCGACAACAAGTCCGGCAAGATGTCGGCAGACCGCCTCCAGGCGGCCTGAGCCTCCGCGGCTTGAATATCATCTCCGGATCGTGACCACGGATGTACTGGCACGGTTCGTCGAGATGGCAGGGAAGGTCGGGTTAGCCCGGCCTTTTTTCGTTTTCAGTCCACGGCGGGCGCATCACCGCGGGGCGAATTGCTCAACTGCCGGACGCCTCGTCCACCTCCATCGCCTCCATTGCCCGCGCCATGACAGCCCGCGCCACATCGAGCTCGGCTGAGGTAAACCCGGCGCCGAGCTTGTTTGCCCATCCGGCCTGCGCCACCTCGATCGCCCCCAGCCGTGCCGCCCCGTCCGCCGTCAGTCGCACCAGCTTGGCGCGCTGATGCTGCGGGTTGTCGGCATAGGCGATCAGCCCTTCGCTCTCCAGCACGTCGGTCAGCCGCTGAACGCCCTGACGAGCGAGGCCGAGCGCGCGGGCGATCTGCGCCACCGACAGGTCGCCGCGCCTTGCCGCGGCGAGCACCTGCCAGCGCGCACTGGTCTGTCCTGCAGGCTTCGCCAACCGGTCGCCGGCCGCCGTCAGGTGAGCGGCCAGACGCAGGGCCGTGATCGCGAAAGCGGAAAAGGCATCCGCTTCCAACGTTCGCTCCGGCCGATTCTGTTTGACAACATGTTGTCTATTCTGTATCTCATTCATAATGACAACACATTGTCATACTGACATGCTGAAGGCAACGCCGATGGGGAGATCGCCATGAAGAAGACTTACAAGGGAAGCTGCCATTGTGGCAAAGTGCACTACGAGGTGGATATCGACCTCGAAGCCGGCACCGGCCGCTGCAATTGCTCGATCTGTGCCAAGCGGCGCTATTGGGGCGCTCACGTCAAGCCCGAGGATTTCCGATTGATGTCCGACCCGGCGGAGACATCCGATTACCAGTTCAACACGATGAGCGGCCATCACCGCTTCTGCCGCACCTGCGGCGTCCCCGCCTATGGCGACGGTTATGTCGAGGCGATCGGCGGCGCCTATGTCTCGATCAACATCGCCTGCCTGGATAATATCACGCCGGAGGAACTGGCGGGGCTGCCGGTTCGTTACGCCGATGGCAGGCACGATGCCTGGTGGAACGAGCCCGCAGTGACGAGTTATCTCTGAAGTAATTCCGGTGGAACGCAGCGATCTTGCATCCGAAATTGCCGAGAGTGAAATGCATCATTGTCGGATCGTTCTCCTGCCGCTCGTCCTCTGTCCATAGCGGAAAAGGAGAACGGCCGTGAACGACGAAGCAAATGTTAGGCACGAGGAAGAGGCGGTCATCGCCATGCTGATGATGCGGGCCAAGGCGCTGGGGGAAAAGAACGCCGAGGAGGCGCTTTCCTACGAGGCCGAAGATTCCGTGGAATTTTCCCTGGCGCCGCCGCTGGTCATCAACGGCAAGGACAAGGCAGGCCTGCAGGCCTGGTTCGACACCTGGGAAGGCCCGATTGGCGGCGAGGTGCGCGATGCCAAACTGACGGTCGGCGAGGGTGTCGCTTTCTGGAGTGGCCTCACGCGGATGACCGGGACGAAGACCGATGGCACCGAAGTCGATCTCTGGTTCCGTCAGACCCTCGGCCTCGTCAAGCAGGATGGCCGCTGGCTGGTCGCCCACCAGCACGCCTCGGTGCCTTTCGCCATGGATGGCAGCGGCCGGGCACTGCTGGATCTGCAGCCGTGAACACTCCCTCCGGAATTAGGCCGCATTCTCCGCAGTCTTTCCTCGGCCGGCGCGAAGGGCCACGATGCCGACGCCCAGCAACAGCAGGATCGCCGTCGCATAAATGTCCGTCGTCACTTGATAGCCGGCGGATTTCGCCAGGAAGCCTGCCAATATCGCCGGCAGGCTGAAGGCGAGGTAGCTCTGCACGTAGAAGGCCGACAGCAGTCCGGCCCGCTCGTCCGCTTTGGCAAGCGGCATGATGCTGCCGAGCGAGCCCAGGAAATTGGTGCCGAAACCGGCGCCGGTAAGAATAGTGCCGATCAACAGCAGCGGCACATTGGCGAGATGCACGCCGGCGACGACCGTCAGGATGCCGAGCGTCTTTGCCGATACGCCGAAGCCGAGATTGGCCGTGGCCGTCCTGCCGCGCCTGAGATAGACGGCGATCGCGCCGCTCGCCGTCAAAGCCGCGACGACTGCTCCGCCCGTCAGCGGTGCGGCGCTGCCGGTCGTGGTAGCGACTAGGGAGGGGACCAGCGAAAGGTAGAAACCGCCGACCGTCCAATTGGCGATATTGATCGGCGTCACCAGCGAGAGCGGCCGCCTCGCCTGCGGCGGAATGGAAACGCGCGGGACCAGCGAGCCGACAACGCCGGGGCGCGTGCCGCCGCTCTCGGGGATCAGCCAGATGGCGGCCGCCTGCAACGCGAAGGCGACGAGCAGCAGCGCATAGACGAGATGCATCGGGAAGGGGCCGTACTGAATCAGGGCGCTGGTGCCGACCGCACCCAGCGCCATGCCGGAAAGCGGCGCGATCGAATTGACGATCTGTCCCTTCGCCCGGTCGACATCGACAAGGGCTGCTCCGAGAGAGGCGCCGGCGATGCCGGTGGCAATGCCCTGGACGATCCGCGCCGCGATCAGCCAGCCGGGGCCGCTGGCGACGACGAATAGGATCATGGCGACGATTTCGAGCAGCAGGGCGGAAAAGATTACCGGCCTGCGGCCGAGATGATCTGAGATCGAGCCGGCTGTCAGCAGCGCCGCCAAGAGCGCGAAGGCATAGACGGCGAAAATAACGGTGATCAGCACCGGCGAGATCGCGAAATTCTCCTGATAGATCCGGTAGAGCGGCGTCGGCACCGAGGAGGCGCCGAAGAAGGTGGCGAGCGTCAGCGCATGGAAACTGATCGAGGGGCGCGGCGCATTCTCTGTGGATTTGGCTGCGGCGAACATATATAAACCCCTTAAAGCTAACCTGTTGCGTTAGCTCGATGTAGGGTGGATGCGCCGCAAAGGCAAATTATTTGCGTTTATGCTCCTGTCAAAGATTTTGAACCATCGATGTCAGGATGAAGGTCGGGTTGCAGGCATGGCAGTGAAAGAGAATCTCCGTCCGGGCGGCAGAAGCGCCCGGGTCCAGGCGTCGGTGCACAAGGCGGCACGCGATCTGTTGGCCGAGATGAACCGCGCCGAGGTGACGATCCCGCTGATCGCCGCCAGGGCAGGCGTGACGCCGTCGACCATCTATCGCCGCTGGGGCGACCTGCAGGAGCTTCTCGCCGATGTCGCCGTCGAGCGGCTGCGGCCAGATATGCAGCCGGTCGACGCCGGCAGCGGCACGGCCGATCTTCAGGCCTGGGCCGAGCAATATGCCGATGAAATGTCCTCCGGGCCGGGCCGCGAGATGATCCGCGACGTGTTGGCGGCGCAGGCCGGCGCCAATGCCTGCAAATGCTGCGAATATACGCGACAGCAGATCGTCGTCATCGCCGACAGGGCAAAGGCGCGGGGCGAAACCTTCCCGGACGTCGATCTTGTGATGGATCAGGTTGTGGCGCCGATCATGTACCGCATCCTGTTTGGCGAGGTGCCGGATACTGCGCGGGTACGCGATCTCGTCTCTCGCGTCATCAGCCCGGCCGGCTGAGCTTGCCGGCTATTCCGCAGCCGCGCGTTTGAGGCCGGATATCTGGGTGATATAGGCGCGCAGCGCCGCCGGCCGTACCGGTTTGTGCTGAACGGCGATATCGTGCCGCTCCGCCTCGCTGCGCACTTCAGGCGTGCGGTCGGCAGTAACAAGCAAGGCGGGGATGTCGATGCCGAACTGCCGGCGCAGATGCAGGATTGCGGCAAGGCCGGTGCCGTCGTCGAGATGATAGTCGGCGATGGCAAGATCCGGCGGCCCATCCCGGCCGTCCATGGCGATCACCTCGGCAAGGCAATCAAGCGCCGTCACCTCGCAGCCCCAGCCGCTGAGCAGCAACCGCATGCCTTCGAGGATCTTCGGCTCGTTGTCGATGCAGAGGATTTTCAGTCCCTTGAGCGGCTGCCCCGGGCGGTCGGCGGGGGCGACGGCTGCCGCAGCCTCGGCCGGGCGTGAGACGTCGAGCGGCATGGAGATGCGAAATTCAGTGCCCCTGCCATGCGTCGAGAGCAGCTCGACCGGATGGTTGAGCACGCGGGCGATGCGGTCGACGATCGAAAGGCCGAGCCCGAGGCCGGAGGCAGTCTTGGCGCCTTCATCCAGCCGCGCGAATTCCTTGAACACGGTGCGGAATTTCGATGGCGGAATACCGATGCCGGAATCGATCACCTGAATGATCACCTGGTTCCCGCGCCGCCGCGCCCCGACCAGCACCTTGCCGGTGATCGTGTATTTTATGGCGTTGGAAACGAGGTTCTGCACCAGGCGGCGCAGGAGGTTCGGGTCTGAGCGGACCCTGAGCGATGTCGGCATGACCACCAGCTTCAGCTGTTTCTCACGGGCGATCGGCGCAAAATCGGTCTCGATTCGCTCCAGGAGGTCGGAAAGCGCGACCGAAGCGAGCCGCGGCCGCATGGCGCCGGTATCGAGCCTGGAGATGTCGAGCACCGCGCCTAGGATGGTTTCGACCGATTCCAGTGCCGAATCGATGTTGCGCACGATCGGGCTGTTGTCGGATTGCGCCATGCGCTCGACCAGCGCCGAGGAATAGAGCCGGGCGGCGTTGAGCGGCTGCAGAATGTCGTGGCCGGCGGCGGCGAAGAAGCGGGTCTTGCCGATATTCGCCTCGTCGGCGGCCGCCCGCGCCTCGGCAAGTTCGCGGTTGACGCGGGTGAGTTCCGCCGTCCGTTCGGCGACGCGCTGCTCCAGCGTTTCATTCGCCTGCTTCAATGCCTGGTCGGCGCTGACGCGCTGGGTGATATCGGTGAAGGTGGCGACGATGCCCTTATCGGGCATGGCGTTGGAGCGCACCTCGATGATCCGCTCGCCGCCGCCGAGCACCAGCGCGAAGGGTTTGTCGAGCGTCAGGAAATGCCGCACCGTCTGGTTGAGATCGCCGGGCGCGATGTCCCCGCGCTGGCTGAGTGTGGTAACGATCTCCGACAGGGGAAAGCCGACTTGGCCGGCACTCTCGGGCAGCTCAAGCAGTTGGCGGAAGCGTCGGTTCCAGATCGTCAGCCGGTTGGAACTGTCGAAGACGGCAATGCCCTGATCCATCTGCGACAGCGCCGTCTGCAGCATGTCCTGGTTATATTGCAGCGCTTCGCTTGCCTGGTCGAGCAGCCATGCGGTGTCGGACGAGGCGTCCTCGATCTTCTGCAGAATCAGCGATAGCACCAGCCTTGCCGAGGACGAGCCGATGGCGCTGCCGAGCAACTGTTCGCTGAAATGGATCAGCGCCATATCGGCCTGCTGTTCGTCCTCCAGCTTGCGGCCGGAACTTTGCTCATAGGTCGTGAACGAGCGCTGCATGCGCTCTTCGCCGAGATAACGCGAGATCGCCGCCTTGAGATCGCCGACGCTGATGCGGGTCTTCCAGCCGCGTGTCGCAAACTGCGATCGCGAATGCCGCTTGACGAAGATGCCGGCCTGGATGCGCTCCAGCGGTCGGGCATTGCGGGTGAGCGAGCCGACGATGAAGAAGGCCGTGTTGACGAGCAGGCTCATGACGGTCGCATTGACCAGCGGGTCGGCGTCGGGCGCGGTAAACAGCGTCGCGCCCGGAAAGATGAAGCCGAGCACGGCGCTCGCCACATAGGAATAGTCGGGACCGCCGAGCGACGGCAGGAACAACAGATAGACCCAAATGGTGAAGCCGGAGGTCAGGCCGAGGATGGCGCCGCGCGCATTTGCCCGCCGCCAGATCAGCCCACCGAACAGCGCAGGCGCAATCTGCGCGATCGCCGCAAAGGACAGCAAGCCGATCGAGGCGAGCCCGGCGGTGCTGCCGGTCGAGCGGTAATAGGCATAGCCGAACAGCAGCACGGCGAAGATGGCGCTGCGGCGGATGTTGAGCAGCGTCTTGGCGAAATCGTCGCGCTGGCCGGCGCGGCCGGCAAGTTTGCGCCGAAGGAAGATCGGCATGATGATGTCGTTCGACACCATGATCGACAGCGCCACGGAATCGACAATGACCATTGCCGTTGCGGCGGAGAAGCCGCCGATGAAGGTGATGAGCGAAACCACCGGCATCTGGCCGGCAAGCGGCAGCGACAGCATGTAGAAGTCGGCATTGCCAGTGCCGCCGAAGGTCAGGAGGCCCCCGATCGCCACCGGGAGCACGAAGAGATTGATGGCGACGAGGTAGCTGGGAAACAGGAAGCCCGCGAGTTTCAGCTGCTTTGCCGTTCGGTTTTCGACGACGGTGACGTGGAATTGCCGCGGCAGCATGATGATCGCGAAGGCCGACAGCACGATCAGCGTGATCCAGCGGCTGATCGGCGTATGATAGCTAAGCGCCGACATGACTAGGTCGTTCTCGACGGTTTTGCTCCAGAGGTCCGCCGGGCCATCGAAGAGAAACCAGATGACGCAGACGCCGGCTGTCAGGAAGGCGACGAGCTTGACGACCGATTCCATCGAGACGGCGAGGATGAGGCCGTCCTGATGTTCCGTCGCATCCGTATGCCGCGTGCCGAACATGATGGCGAAGCAGGCAAGCACCAGGGTGGCTATGAGCGGCAGGTCGAGGAAATAGAGATTACCGCTGCCGATGCCGTAGTCGGACGGATTGACCATCGCGCTGACGGTGCTCGAGATCGCTTTCAGCTGCAAGGCTATATAGGGAATGGTGCCGATCAGCGAGATCAGCGCCACGATCGTCGCGACCGTCGGATTCTTGCCGTAACGCGCAGCAACGAAATCGGCGACGGAGGTGAGCTTCTCCGCCTTGGCAAGCTCGATGATGCGGCGAAGCAGCGGCATGCCGAAGGTGAAGACGAGGATGGGGCCGATATAGATACCGGCAAATTCCAGGCCGCGTTGGGCGGCAAGCCCGACACTGCCGAAATAGGTCCAGGAGGTGCAATAGATCGCAAGACTCAGCGCATAGACGACGGGCAATCCGCCTTCGAGCGCGCCCGGACCGCGGTTCTTGCGGTCGCCGTAGCTAGCCACGGCGAAAAGCAGGAGCAGATAGCCGAAGGCAGACGCGAATATGACCCAGCCTGGAAGCATTAGTCCTCCGCCGGCGAAAAGCCGCCGGCACCTCCCGCAACGAAGTCAGCTTAAGGCATTTCAGGTGCCTTGAAAATTCCCGTCCATCTACACCTTAAGTCAAAGGCCTGGTGGCGACTTCACCAGATAATTGCGATTTGCAATTGATTAATTGCAACGAAAATGTAGCTAATCGAAACAACGGCATATCTCTGAAATGGGATCGAAGGGAGACGGATCCAATGCTCAATGAGTTCAAGGCCTTTATCGCCCGCGGCAATGTCATGGATCTTGCGGTCGGCGTCATCATCGGCGGTGCCTTCGGCGGCATCGTCAAATCGCTGGTCGACGACCTTATCATGCCGATCGTCGGCGCCATTTTCGGGGGCTTCGATTTTTCCAATTATTTCCTGCCGCTCTCGTCGGCCGTCAACGCGCCGACACTTGCCGCCGCCCGCGCCCAAGGGGCGGTCTTCGCCTATGGCAGCTTCCTCACCGTTCTCATCAACTTCCTGATCCTTGCCTGGATTATCTTCCTGATGGTCAAGGCAGTGAACTATCTGCGCCAGCAGGTCGAGCGTCAGGAAAAGCAGGAGCCGGAACAATTGCCGCCGCCGCCGGCCGACGTCCAGCTGCTGACCGAGATCCGCGATCTGCTGGCCAAACGCCCGGCCCTCTGATCGGTCTTCGGCCCGCTGTCGGGCGGGCCGCCATTCATCACGAAAATCGATATGCGATCACTTGTTATCATGGGATTTGCCGGCGCAAATCCGCTATGAAGGCGGAAACCGGAGATATGCATGTCGATTGTGAAAAGCCTCAGCCCGCGCGCCATAGCGGCGCCCGAAAGCGGGATCGTCGAAGTCGTCAATTATGCACGCGGCCGCGAAGGCCTGTTGCCGCTCTGGGTCGGTGAAGGCGATCTGCCGACCCCCGACTTCATCAGCAGGGCGGCGATGGAAGCGCTTGCATCAGGCGAGACCTTCTATACCTGGCAGCGCGGCATTCCGGAGCTTCGCCGGGCGCTGTCGGATTATTACGACAGGCATTTCGCCGTCCGTCTTCCGGCCGAGCATTTCTATGTCACCGGCTCCGGCATGCAGGCGATCCAGATCTGCGTGCAGGCGCTGACTTCGCCTGGCGACGAATTCGTTTATCTCACCCCCGCCTGGCCGAATATTGCCGCAGCCCTCGAAATAGCAGGTGCCCGCTCCGTCGGCGTCCCGCTGCAGTTCGAAGGCGGCAAATGGACGGTCGATCTCGGGCGTGTCGAAGCCGCCATCACATCCGGGACCAGAGGCATCTTCATCAACACCCCTTCCAACCCGACGGGTTGGACCGCCACGAAGAAAGATCTCGGCGATATCCTGGCGCTCGCCCGCAAGCATGATCTGTGGATCATGGCGGATGAAATCTACGCGCGCTATTACTTCGCCGGCGGCCGTGCCGCCTCGTTCCTCGACGTGATGGAGCCGGACGACAAGATCGTCTTCGTCAATTCCTTCTCGAAAAACTGGTCGATGACGGGTTGGCGCGTCGGCTGGATCGTGGCACCCCCCGAAATGGGCCAGGTGCTCGAAAATCTCATCCAGTATTCGACCTCAGGCGTGGCGCAGTTCATGCAGAAGGGCGCCGTCGCAGCCCTTGATCAAGGCGATGATTTCGTCGCCGCCAACATCGCCAAGGCGGCGCGGTCGCGCGATATCCTCTGCGATGCGCTGATTGCCACCAATCGCGTCGAAACGCTGAAGCCGGACGGCGCGATCTATGCGTTCCTGAAGATCGACGGCGTTGCCGACAGCCGCAGCGCCGCCATCGATATCGTCGACAAGACAGGCGTCGGCCTTGCTCCCGGGGCTGCCTTCGGCGCCGGCGGCGAACTCTTCCTGCGTGCCTGTTTCCTGCGCGACCCCGCCCAGGTGGCGATCGCGGCCGAGCGGCTCTGCGACTATATCGTCAAGCGCTGAGAGGGCGCGGGGCACACCGTGCGGGACGATTTCGTGCCGGAATCGGCCGATCGATAAAACTGTAGCGAAGAGCGAAATCGGCCTCTAACCACGACTCTAAACATACCCGTTCAAAAGCCGAACAACGGCGCCGTGATAACAAAATTGGAAAGAAAACCGGCGCCTGATGCCCCTGCTTATAAATTGAAGCGGGGTGTGGGGCATGGCGGTTTTGGTGACGGGCGGCGCCGGATATATCGGCAGTCACATGGTTTGGGCGCTCATCGATGCCGGCGAGGATGTGGTCGTGCTCGACTGTCTCTCCACCGGCTTCCGCTGGGCGGTGGCGCCGGAGGCGCGTTTTTATCTCGGCGACGTCGCCGACCCCGACATCCTGAAGAAGATCTTCATCGAAAACGACATCGAGGCGATCATCCATTTCGCCGGCTCCGCCGTCGTGCCGGTGTCTGTCGCCGATCCGCTCTCTTATTACGACAACAATTCCGGCAGGACCCGTGCGCTTCTTTCCGCCTCGATCAGGGCCGGCATCCGCAACTTCGTCTTCTCCTCGACGGCCGCCGTTTACGGCCAGCAGCAGAGCGATCTGCCGGTGAAGGAGACGGCTCCCCTCAACCCGGAAAATCCGTACGGTCAGTCGAAGCTGATGACCGAAATCATGCTGCGTGATGCCGCCGCCGCCTATGATTTCAACTATGTCGCGCTTCGCTACTTTAACGTCGCCGGCGCTGACCCGCACCACCGTGCCGGCCAGTCGACCTCGGGCGCCACGCACCTCATCAAGGTTGCCTGCGAGGCAGCGCTCGGCAAGCGCGACAGCGTCCATGTCTACGGCATCGACTATCCCACCCATGACGGCACCGGCGTGCGCGACTACATCCATGTCAGCGATCTCGCCGATGCGCATCTGAAAGCGCTGCAGCACCTGCGCAGAGACAAGGGCCCGCTCGTCGCCAATTGCGGTTATGGCAGCGGCTATTCCGTGCTCGACGTCCTGAACATGGTCACCCGCCTGCACGGGCATTCCTTCAAGATCCACATGGCGCCGCGGCGAGCCGGCGATTCGGCAAGCGTCGTCGCCGACGCTTCGCTCGCCCGGCAGGTGCTCGACTGGAAGCCCCGATACGACTCGCTTGAGACCATCGTCCAGAGCTCGCTCGAGTGGGAGCTCTTCCTGTCAAACAGAAACGTCGACGACCTGCACAGCATCCACCGGGCACTTGCCGCCGCCTCCTTCTGAGAGGTGTCTATGCGAGCCGCTGCGAAGCCGCGGCATCAGCCCGGGGGTCCCTGTCGGGCTGAGCAATCGATCGGTGCCGGGCCGGAAATGCTCTGGAGCGATGGCGCATCCTCGTCTATGCATGGTGCAGCAGATGAGGTGAACCATGCAGCACGGCGAAGTGATCATCGAACGGCGGGGCACTGCCGGCATCATCCGGCTCAACCGGCCGCGGGCGCTGAACAGTCTGACGCTGCCGATGATCCGCGCGCTCACGGAGGCCCTTCATGACTTTGCCTCCGAATCCGATGTGGCAAGCGTCGTAATCACCGGCGAAGGCGAACGCGGCTTCTGTGCCGGCGGTGATATCCGTGCCTTGCACGAAAGCGCCCGCGCCGGTGATGATCTCGCCGGAACCTTCTGGCGCGAGGAATTCCGCCTCAACCATAAGATTGCCGTCTATCCCAAACCCTATGTCGCGCTGATGGACGGCATTACCATGGGCGGCGGCGTCGGTCTGTCCTCACATGGCCGCCATCGCATCGTGACCGAGCGTACGCGGCTTGCCATGCCCGAAACCGGAATCGGCTATGTCCCCGATGTCGGCGCCACATGGCTGCTGCCCAAGGCACCCGGCGAAGCCGGAACATGGCTCGGCCTGACCGGACTCGACATTGGTGCTGCGGATGCGATCTATGCCGGTCTTGCCGATGTTCAGATCGCTTCGTCGCGGCTCGACGCGGTGATCGATGCTCTTTGCGACCTGCCGCGCGCCAGCGCGTCGACTGAAGTCGATGCCCTGCTGCAGGGATTTTCCGAGCCACTGGGGGAAAGCCGCTTGCGGCAGAACGCCGATATGATCGACCACACATTTTCCTTCGACAGCGTCGAGGAAATCCTCGGGGCTCTCGCCAAGGAAGAGGGCGAGTTTGCCGCCGAGACGCGCCGGGTGCTGCTCAGCAGGTCGCCGACCAGCCTGAAACTCGCTCTGCGGCTGCTGAGGGCCGGCCGGCGCAGCGCTTCGCTCGCCGAATGTCTTCGCCGCGAACTCGGCGCCTGCCTGCAGATGCTGGATAATCCCGATTTCTTCGAAGGCATCCGCGCCGCTGTCATCGACAAGGACCGCAATCCAAAATGGTCACCGGCATCAATCGAGGCCGTGAAGACGGAAACGGTCGAACGTTTCTTGGAACCGGCCGACCCGCCGCTTTCACTCTGACGCTGTCATCCTCTGAATGCCGAATGCGCGGCACCGTGCGGCGGGTGAGAGCCTTTTGCTTCCTGTTGCCAGTCTCTTCAATACCAAATCTCCGGCGCGACACGCCGAAACCATAGGCCGCCCTGTCCTAAAGCCTAGCTTTCTCTCTCCCTTGACCCGATCGACCGCCAGATACGCTTCGGCATAGTGTCCGCGACGTGACCCATACGGACATCTCTCGATCAAAACAGGAGCGCATCATGTCGCAGGCAGAAGCAAGAACCCGAACGACTGGTCAGCAGGAGCCTGGCAGTCCGAAACATGAAGAATTGGTTCCGTCGCGCTACGCGGTACGGATCGGCGAAATCGAAGTGCTGATCATCAGCGATGGTGTGCTGCCGCTTCCAACCGCGATGCTGGGACATAACGCCGACGCGGCCGACCGGGCGGTCTGGCTGGATGATATGTTCCTGCCGCGGGACGCTTTCGACTGGGCGCTGAACGTGGTCCTGGTGCGCAGCGGCGGCCAGACCATCCTCATCGACGCAGGCTTGGGGCTGGATCCGGACTTGAACTTGCCGCGCGCGGGTCAGTTGATCAAGCGACTGGAAGGCGCCGGCATCGATCTGGCATCCGTGACCGACGTGGTGCTGACGCACCTGCACATGGACCACATCGGCGGGCTGCTGGTCGAAGGGGTCAAGGACCGACTGCGCCCAGACCTCAGGATTCACGTGGCGGCTGCCGAGGCGAAGTTCTGGGAAGCGCCCGATTTCAGCCACGTATCCATGCCGCCCGGCTTCCCTGACGCGCTCCGTGCGACGGCAAAACGTTTCCTGAGCGAGTATGGCAGCCATCTGACGCTGTTCGACGAGCAATCCGAGGTGGCGCCTGGTGTGGTGGCCCAACGCACCGGCGGCCATACTCCCGGACATAGCGTGGTCCGCCTGGCGTCCGGCGGCGACCGGTTGACATTCGCAGGCGACGCCATCTTTGCGGTCGGGTTCGAGCACCCCGACTGGTACAATGGTTTCGAACATGATCCCGAAGAAGCGGCTCGTGTCCGCCGCGATCTTTTGCAAGAGCTGGCGGCGACCGGTGAACAGCTGGTGGCCACGCACCTGCCGTTCCCGTCCGTCGGCCGGGTGGCGGTGGACGGCGAAGCCTTCCGTTGGGTGCCGGTCTTCTGGGACTATTGAGCGCCGAACCAAAGAGCGTTGCATAGAGCCAATCTATGCAACGCGATCTATCGCCACATGCCGCGCATGCGGGCGCCGACGTCGATGCGCACCTGGCGCGCTTGCGCCTGAGCGGCGGCTTCCGACTTCACCTGCGGCCAGCTGCAGGCTTCGAAAAACTGCAGCAGTGTCGCGGGAATGAAGCGGCTGCGCGAGGCATAGACGTGCCGGTCGCCCTGGGCGTTCTGCCCATAGGTGAAGAAGCGTTGCGGCACGACGAGGTCGAGACCATCGCGGGCGCGCGTCATCGCCACGTAGAGCAGCCGGCGCTCCTCCTCGATCTCGGCGGTGGTGCCGACCGCAAGATCGCTCGGAATGCAGCCGTCGACGACGTTCAGCATGAAGACTTTCGTCCATTCCTGGCCCTTGGCGGAATGGATGGTCGACAGGATGAGATAGTCCTCGTCGAGAAGCGGCACGCCGGCTTGATCGCTGGTCGCATCCGGCGGATCGAGCGTGAGCTCGGTGAGGAAACGTTCGCGGGAGGCATAACCCCCGGCGATCTGCTCCAACTGCAACAGATCGGCCTGCCGTGTCGAAGCGTCCTCGTGCAGCCGCTCCAGATGCGGCGCATACCATTGCCGCGCCAGCTCGATTTCCGCCGGCCAGCCGGCCTTGCCGGATTTCAGCTCCTGCAGCATCGAAACGAAGGCGGTCCAGTCCTCGCCGGAGCGTGGCGGCGCTGGCATAGACGCCAGAGCAGACAACGGGCTCGCATCCTCGGCCATCAGATCGAGCGCCTTCTGCGCCGTCGACGGCCCGACGCCCGGCAGGATCTGCATCAGCCGGAAGCCCGCCACCCGGTCGCGCGGATTGTGCGAAAAGCGAAGCGCGGCCAGCATGTCCTTCACATGCGCGCTGTCGAGAAACTTCAACCCGCCGAACTTGACGAAGGGAATGTTGCGGCGGGTCAGCTCGACCTCCAGCGGCCCGCTGTGGTGGGCGGCGCGGAAGAGCACGGCCTGCTGCTTGAGCTTCAGGCCTTCCTCGCGATTGTCGAGCACCTTGTCGGCGACATAACGCGCCTGCTCGGCCTCGTCCCGCACAGAAACCAGGCGCGGCCGCTCCGCCGATTGCCGCTCGGTCCAGAGATTCTTGGTGAAGCGCTCGGAGGCGAGATCGATGACGGCATTCGCCGCCGCCAGGATCGGCTGCGTCGAGCGGTAATTGCGGTCGAGGGTGACGATATCGGCGGCCGGGCTGAAGGCGGCGGGAAAATCGAGGATATTGCGAACCGTCGCCGCACGGAAGGAATAGATCGACTGCGCGTCGTCGCCGACGACGGTCAGCCCCTGTCCCTGGGGCTTCAGCGCCAGAAGGATCGAGGCCTGCAGCCTGTTCGTATCCTGATATTCATCGACGAGCACATGGTCGAAGCGGCTGCCGATATCCTCGGCAATCACGCTCTCGCCGACCATCTGCGCCCAGTAGAGCAGGAGGTCGTCGTAATCGAGCACGTTCTGAGCCTGCTTCGCCTCGACATAGCAGGCGAAAAGCTCACGCAGCTGTTGCTCCCACGCCGCGCACCAGGGAAAGGCGTCGCGCAGCACCTGGTCGAGCGCGGTTTCCGAATTCACCGCCCGGGAATAGATGGCAAGGCAGGTGCCCTTGGACGGAAAGCGGCTTTCCGTCTTTGAGAAGCCGAGATCGTGCCGGATGAGGTTCATCAGATCGGCGCTGTCTTCGCGGTCGTGAATGGTGAAATCGGCATCGAGGCCGATCTGTTGGGCATAATCGCGCAGCAGCCGGGCGCCGATGCCGTGGAAAGTGCCGGACCAGTTGAGCGCATCGGCCATGATGCCGGCATTCGAACCCAGCACATCACGGCAGATGCGCTCGACGCGCCGCGCCATCTCGGCGGCCGCCCGGCGCGAGAAGGTCATCAGCAGGATGCGGCGCGGATCGGCGCCCTTGACGATCAGATGGGCGACGCGATGCGCCAGCGTGTTCGTCTTGCCGGAGCCGGCGCCGGCAATGACCAGCAGCGGCCCGGCAATATGACTGCCGTCGGTGAGCGTGCCGTGCTCGACGGCCATGCGCTGCTGGGGATTGAGCTTTTCGAGATACATCCAGCCGTCCGGTCGGGCTCCCGCAGAATCACTGCGAGAAGATTAGATGTTCCTTGAATGTTCGCGATTTCAGCCGCTGTCAAGTCTGCGGCGCGGCGATCCTCAATCGGGAAAATCCGGTCCCACCTCGCGCCGCACCAGTTTCAAGCTGCGGTCCGGCTGAAGAATATAGGTTTCCTCCACGCGCTGCCCCGTCTCATTGTAGAACTGATTGTAGACGGCGCTGCCGATCGGGGATTTTGTGAGCTTGGTCCGCGGCTGGCCGCCATAGGTGATGCTCCCGGGAATGGGTTCCAGCGCCGGGCTATCAGCCGAGGAGCAGCCGGCCAGCAAAACCGCGGCAACAAAGGCGGGCAGAAGCACTTTCATCGTCGTCATCCCTCTTTTCGAACCGAATATGGAAGGCGTAGCCTCCTTCGCCAAGGGCTGCCTGCCCGCAGCCCTCTTGAAGGTTTCGTGCGTCGGCGCGGCGGTGTCGACGGGCGGCCTAGATAGCGGAAGCATCGTCGGCTGAAGCTATGTGCATAGCCGCCTGTTGCGGCGCTGAGGGAACCAAGTGAGCCCCCACGTGTTGAAATGCCGGACCTGAAACGCTGGAGACCATCATGCAGTCGCTTCTTCGCCTCTGGGCAACGACCTTGATTATCGGTTGCGGTGTCTTTGCCGGCTCCGCCTATGCCTCACTCGAAACCGGCACGAATTATTCCGCCCTTCCGAAGGACCAGATCGCTCTCAACGAATACACCGAGACGGCCGCGTGCAAGCCGGCAGAGCCGCACTATCTGCCGTCCTTCATTCGCGCGGCGGACGGTACGATCATCGGTGTAGGCTATCTCGAGGTGGAAAATGAAGGCGGGGCGGACTGCTGAAAATCCGATCTGCTCGAACGAGGCTCGCCTGCTTTTCCGGTGACGAGCCTCTGACCATCATCATGATGGCTGCCTGTTTTCTATCGAAG
This sequence comes from Rhizobium sp. CNPSo 3670, assembly GCF_057784555.1. NCBI lineage: Bacteria > Pseudomonadati > Pseudomonadota > Alphaproteobacteria > Hyphomicrobiales > Rhizobiaceae > Rhizobium > Rhizobium sp. CNPSo 3670. The sequence goes on along the minus strand of NZ_JBXSOL010000008.1, from coordinate 167,728 downwards.
CACCTGTCCCAGGCGCAACGCCTTTTGCGCCAAAACCCGGCGCCTGCTGGATGCAAGGTTAAGCAAAAATTAGACAATGTATCGTTCCGGCACGTCATGCCGATCAAATCGACAATAGCCGACGGCCTTGCTAGTGCAGCTTCAGTTTCGCCTCTTCGGCCGCCGCCAGGAACTCGGCTCTCGCCTCCTCCACGCTCTTGCGCCCGTCGAGCGCTGCCCGGCAGGTGCTGCGCGCCTTGATATAATGAAGCCCGCGCGAACTCGGCCAGAAATCCGCTAGGCATTTCAACGCATCGAACGGCCCGGTAACCGTTCGCGCATCGGCATCTTCGAAACCGACCGTGACCGGGCTGTTCCATCGTTCAGTTGCCATCGATACTCCTCCAAGATTGTCGACAGAAACAGGATGCTGCGCCTCCCATTCTCAGGACGGACGCCGCCATGGTAGGCATTCTAGCGCGATTTTTGCCGTCAACAATGGTGAATCGTTTGTTGCTGATCAGGCGAATGCCAGCTTGAGTGACGCGGATCGCCTGGGTGTGCGCGACCGGAGCAATTTTGAGTAGTCGCAGATAAGTTGTATGCCGCTAGCGCGATGCTACCGCTACCGTGTTCGGAAAGCTGGGGGCTCGACATGGGTTTCGATCGAAATTTGATTCAGGCTGCTTTTCTCTCAGTGGCGCTGGCACTGCCGGCGTTCGCCGGCGGCGCAGAGATGTCAGCCGAAGAGGCCTTCCTGGCGCGTATACACTCTGACGTCCTCCCAAGAATGCAGCTGGAATATCTGCAAACCGCCGTCAGTCAGTTTGTACACGCGATCGATATCGCTGCCTTTCGCGCACGCTTGATGCGCGAAGAGGCATTACAGCAATGGTATGTCGAGGACATCTACGATGGAGTGCCTGTGAGGGTAAATGCCGAGCTTCTTGACAGATGGGCCCTGTCGCCATCCATGCCCTATCGTCTCGAAACTGATGTTCCCGATTGCGCTCACGGTAGCGTGCTGCTTCCCACTTGTCCCTAGCGCTCATCCAGCGCAGACGTAATAATGTCCGCTGCTGAAAGAAAACTGGTGCTGCCGAGTGGGATTGAACCACCGACCTCACCCTTACCAAGGGTGTGCTCTACCACTGAGCTACGGCAGCAGGACCAGATCCGCGTGGAGCCGGGCGGCTCAATTGCGGGAACGGGGCGGCTATTGCCACAGCTTGACGACAAGCGCAAGCCGCAAAATCCAACTTCGCGTGGATAGAGATGCAAGGGACTTTTGGATCGGCGCGAATTCGGCTAATTCTGTTGACATGAACGACAAGACCGAAGCCGGCCAGAAGAGCCGTAAAGAGGCGATCGAGGCACAGGCGAAACTGCGCCGCGAGCGCGCCGCCGAAAAGCTCAGGGAAAATCTTTCCAGACGCAAACAGCAGGTGCGTGCCCGCCGTTCCGGCCAGGCCGACGAAACTAACGGGCTGCCCGCCGCAAAAATGGACGAATCGTAATGTTCCGTCCCTGGCGAATTGAAGCCTCTTCATAAATCCCCTAAACACCTCACTCCTTCTTTCAAGGCAGAACTTTCAGGAAGTAAGCGCACATGGATCGTATCAGAATTGTCGGCGGTAATGAGCTGAATGGCATCATTCCGATTTCCGGCGCCAAGAATGCCGCACTGCCGCTGATGATCGCCTCGCTTCTGACCAGTGACACGCTGACGCTGGAAAACGTGCCGCACTTGGCAGACGTCGAGCTTCTGATGCGCATCCTCGGCAATCACGGCGTCGATGTCGCCGTCAACGGCCGCCGCGAGCGCCAGGAGGATTCCTACGCCCGCACGATCCATTTCACCTGCCGCACCATCGTCGATACCACCGCTTCTTACGAACTGGTCTCGAAGATGCGCGCCTCCTTCTGGGTTATTGGGCCGCTCTTGGCGCGTGAGGGCCATTGCCGCGTTTCGCTGCCGGGCGGTTGCGCCATCGGCACGCGCCCCGTCGATCTCTTCATCGACGGCCTGACGGCACTCGGTGCGACCATGGAGATCGATGCCGGCTATATCAATGCCCGGGCGCCGGACGGCGGGCTGATCGGTGCGCGCTACACCTTCCCGAAGGTCTCCGTCGGGGCCACCCATGTGTTGATGATGGCCGCGACCCTTGCCCGCGGCACTACTGTCATCGGCAACGCCGCCCGTGAACCCGAAGTCGCCGACCTCGCCAACTGCCTGAACGCCATGGGCGCCAAGATATCAGGCGCCGGCACCTCGACCATCACCATCGAAGGCGTCACCTCGCTGTCGGGCGCGCGTCATCGCGTCCTGCCGGACCGCATCGAGACCGGCACCTACGCCATGGCCGTCGCCATGGCCGGCGGTGACGTCGTGCTCGAAAATACCGATGTGGCGCTGCTCGAGACCGCGCTGGAAACCTTGCGCCGGACTGGCGCTGACATCTCCGCGACCAATAACGGCATGCGCATCAGGCGCAACGGCGCCGGCATCAAGCCGGTCGATATTGTCACCGATCCTTTCCCGGGCTTCCCCACGGATCTGCAGGCACAGTTCATGGCGCTGATGACCCGCTCCTCCGGCATCTCGCATGTCACCGAGACGATCTTCGAAAACCGCTTCATGCACGTGCAGGAGCTTGCCCGGCTCGGCGCCAGGATCACGCTCTCGGGCCAGACCGCGAAGATCGAGGGTGTCAAGCGCCTGCGCGGCGCCCCCGTCATGGCGACCGATTTGCGCGCCTCCGTCTCGCTCGTCATCGCCGGCCTCGCCGCCGAGGGCGAAACCACAGTCTCCCGCGTTTACCACCTCGACCGCGGCTTCGAGCGGCTCGAAGCGAAGCTGACCCGCTGCGGCGCCGTCGTCGAGCGCATCAGCGAGTAAGAGAGACCTTCATTCCGGTTGCGTAATCGGTCGCAGCATCTTATTTCCCTTGTCTGACGCATCGCCATTCCGGCGATGCCTGTTAAACAGCAAAAGCATGATGTCGTCCGAAAACTGCTCGCACTTTTCGGCATCCTGCTCTGGGGATTGAGCCTGAATGACCGACCTGAAGCTTGTTGCGCTTGATGACGAGGACCTCGCGATCATTTCTGCGCATATGCAGGATAGCGTCTTCAAGGTCGGCGACATCGACTGGTCGCCGCGCGGTGCCCAGTTCGCGCTTGCCGCCAATCGTTTCGTCTGGGAAAGTGCCGCGCGCAAGCGCAAGGGTTTCGAGCGCCGCCGCGCCGCTCTGGTGTTCAAGCGCGTGCTTGCCGTCCGTTCGCTCGGCGTCGATCGCGGCAAACGCGATGAGGTGCTGTCGCTGCTGGCGCTGCGTTTCGAGAAGAAGGGCGAGGGGCCGGATGGCACCATCGAGCTGGCGCTGTCTGGAACGGCCTCGATTGCGCTCGACGTCGAATGTATCGAGGTCCAGATGGCTGATATCGGCGGCCCATGGCAGGCGGCTTCCAAACCCCGCCACCCCTAAAGGGCCTGATGCCTGAAGTTTGAACATCGCGGTTCGAGTTGAGAAGGAATATAGCTCTTGGCAATCTGGCTGGATCAGGCATCGGAAGGTTTCGAGCAGCATTTTGCCGCTTTTCTGACGACGAAGCGCGAAGTGTCCGAGGATGTGAATGCCATCGCCCGCGCCATCATCGATGATGTGAGGGCGCGCGGCGATGTGGCGCTGGCCGAATATTCGCTGAAATTCGACGGCATCGATTTTGCCACCGTGCCGATGCGCGTCACGCCTGAGGAGATTGACGCCGCAATCGAGGCGGTGCCTGCCGAAGTGCTGGGCGCGCTGAAGCTCGCGGCCTTGCGCATCGAGAGCCACCATCGCCGTCAGCTGCCGAAGGATGATATCTACGAGGACGACATGGGCGTCGGTCTCGGCTCGCGCTGGACGGCGATCGAGGCGGTCGGGCTCTATGTTCCGGGCGGCACCGCAAGCTATCCTAGCTCAGTATTGATGAATGCGGTGCCGGCCAAGGTCGCCGGGGTAGACCGCATCGTCATCGCCGTTCCCGCCACCGGCGGCGCCGTCAATCCGGCGGTGCTCGCCGCCGCCAGGCTTGCCGGCGTCACCGAGATCTACCGTGTCGGCGGCGCTCAGGCGATCGCCGCTCTCGCTTATGGCACCGAGACGATCGCGCCGGTCGCAAAGATCACCGGCCCCGGCAATGCCTATGTCGCCGCCGCCAAGCGCCACGTCTTCGGCACCGTCGGCATCGATATGATCGCCGGCCCCTCCGAGGTGCTGGTGATTGCCGATAAGGACAACAATCCCGATTGGATCGCTGCCGACCTTTTGGCGCAGGCCGAGCACGATGCCAGCGCCCAGGCGATCCTCATCACCGACGATGCCCTATTCGGCAAGGCGGTGGAGCAGGCCGTCGAACGGCAGCTGAAGACGTTGAACCGCGCCGAGACGGCAGCGGCAAGCTGGCGGGATTTCGGCGCGGTCATCCTCGTTGCCGATCTGAAGCAGGCCATTCCGCTTGCCAATCGCATCGCAGCCGAACATCTCGAGCTCGCCGTCGCCGATCCCGACCGGCTGCTCGACGGCATCCGCAATGCCGGCGCGATCTTCGTCGGCGCTCATACGCCCGAGGTCATCGGCGATTATGTCGGCGGTTCGAACCATGTGCTGCCGACGGCGCGTTCGGCCCGCTTTTCCTCCGGTCTATCAGTGCTCGATTTCGTCAAGCGCACGTCGATCCTACGCCTTGGGCCGGGTGAGTTGCGCACCCTGGGCCCGGCGGCGATCGCGCTTGCGGTCTCCGAAGGCCTCGATGCCCATGCGCGGTCGGTCGCGATCCGCCTCAACCTCGATTAGGTGAGGGGATGGCGGCGGGCGAATTCCGGCTTTGCGACGTCGTCCTGGACGATACGATCGGCCGTTCGACGCCCGATGTCGAGCATGAGCGCGCCGTCGCCATCTTCGATCTGATCGAGGAGAACAGCTTCGAGCCGCTCGGCCATTCCGGCGGCCCTTATCGGCTGAACATCTCGCTGGTCGATTCGAAGCTGGTCTTCGCCATCAAGACGGAAGAAGGCGGCGATGTCGCCACCCACATCCTGTCGCTTACTCCCTTCCGGCGGATCGTCAAGGATTACTTCATGATCTGCGAAAGCTATTACGAAGCGATCCGATCGGCGACGCCAAGCCGTATCGAGGCGATCGACATGGGCCGGCGGGGCATCCACAATGAAGGCTCGCAGACGCTGAAAGACAGGCTGGCCGGCAAGATAGAGGTCGATTTCGACACCGCCCGGCGGCTTTTCACGCTGGTCTGCGTGCTCTACTGGCGTGGATGACGGCGATGGAGCTTGCCGGCGATGTCGAAGACGCGAAGAGGCCGGGCGCGATCCTCTTCATGTGCGGGCTGAACGCCATCCGCTCGCCGATGGCCGAAGCGATCGCCCGTAGCATTCTGCCGTCCAATACCTATATAAGGTCGGCCGGCGTTCGCGCCGGCGAGCGCGATCCCTTCGTCGATGTCGTGCTTGAGGAAATCGGGCTTTCCCTTGGGCGCCGCCAGCCGCAGACGCTTGATGAACTCGAGGACGATTATTTCGATCTGATCATCACGCTTTCGCCGCAGGCCCATCATGCGGCGCTGGAACTGACGCGGTCGAACGCGGTCGACGTCGTCTATTGGCCGACCATGGATCCGACGGTCGTCAGCGGGACGCGCGAACAGATATTGGACAGCTATCGCGAGGTCCGCGACCACCTGGCCGGTCTCATCGAAAGCCGGCTGCTCAGACGAAATGGCATTGCCGCGCAATCGGCATGAAAACAAATAAAGGAAAGCCTGATCAACAAGGTTCACAAACCTGCGTTGATTGTGTAGTTTCCGCCGAAATTTTAAAGGCGCGCTCTGCGCTGCCTCTGCAACACACAGGAAGAAAACCACTATATGCCGAAAGAAGAAGTCCTCGAATTCCCGGGAATCGTCACCGAACTTCTGCCGAATGCGACGTTTCGCGTGAAGCTTGAAAACGAACACGAGATCATCGCCCATACGGCTGGCCGCATGCGCAAGAACCGCATCCGCGTTCTGGCGGGCGACAAGGTGCTTGTGGAAATGACGCCCTACGATTTGACCAAGGGCCGCATCACCTACCGTTTCAAGTAAGTCTGCCCGCTCCCGTCCGCCGATGGTCGAGGTTTCATGGCGCTGAAATACAAGCTCATTCTGGCCTCGGGCTCGCCCCGTCGCGTCGACCTGCTCAACCAGGCCGGCATCGAGCCTTCGCGCCTGATGCCGATGGATATCGACGAGACGCCGAAGAAGTCGGAGCACCCGCGTTCGCTCGCCCGAAGGCTGTCGGCCGAGAAGGCCGAGGCCGCACTTGCCGCCATCAAGGGTGATATCACCTGGAAGGGCAGCTATATCCTCTCCGCCGATACGGTGGTCGCCGTGGGTCGGCGCATTCTCGGCAAGGCTGAATTCGCCGACGAGGCGCTGAGCTCGCTGCACCTCCTCTCGGGACGCAACCATCTCGTCTATACCGGCGTTTGCCTGGTGACGCCCGAACGCAAGATCCGCCAGAAGATCGTCGAGACCAAGGTGCGCTTCAAGCGGCTGTCCGGCTTCGAGATCGAGAACTATCTTGCCTCCGGCCAGTGGCGCGGCAAGGCGGGCGCTTATGGCATCCAGGGTCTCGCCGGCACTTTCGTGCAGAAGATGGTGGGCTCCTACACCAATGTCGTCGGCCTGCCGCTTTATGAAACCATTCTGCTTCTGACCGGCGAGGGCTTCGATGTGCATAGCCGGTGGCCGGAGGGCTGACCGACGGCCGATGCTTAAAGCGCGTCACGATCTCTCAGATCTCCGTGTCGCCCTTTAAGGCTTTGTTTTTATTCATGTCGCAGTCGCAAAGCCGCTGACACTTTTGCGCGCCATGCTATAGGACGGACCGATCATGCCCGAAGACAAGAAAGCCGCCGCCAAGGTCGAACCGCTGCGCAAGACGCGCCCTTGCCCGGAATGCGGCAAACCATCGAACCGCGAACATTATCCCTTCTGCTCCAACCGCTGCCGCGAGCTCGATCTCTCCCGCTGGCTGACCGGCTCTTATGCCATTCCGGTGGCCGACGACGAAACCAAGGCCGATTATCCCGACGAGGAAAACTAGGAGATTTCCTCTCCGAAGTTCTTATTTTTCCACATGAATCCGCAAAACCGGCAAGACAGTCAAAAAAGAGTCATTTGACGCTTGCCATGGCCGAACAAGATGCTATAACCCCGCTCGCTTCCGGGGCGAACCAAGGCCCCGCGGTTCTTTCATCAAGAACACCGTAGCGAAGCGGGTTGGCCCAGGTAGCTCAGTTGGTAGAGCAGCGGATTGAAAATCCGCGTGTCGGTGGTTCGATTCCGCCCCTGGGCACCATCACGATAATCAGCATTGATATTGTTTGATTTTTCCAGCCTAAGTGTCCTGATATTATGCATGAACGAAAATCTCCGGACACATTTGTTCACGCGGCATGCCGAATTTAGCTCTCGTCATCGCCCTTCGAAACCAGCAAGATCGCACCTTTCGCAAGCCGCCTCTGATTGGTGGCTTTCGGCTCTGGAGATTGCATTGCCGCATGGGCCGCAGACCCTTCGGGCTGGACGCCAAGACCTACTGCGACAAGACCGCTCAAATCTATCGGCGTGAATTAGGGAATGAATTGCGCCCCGAGCGATGCGCCGATCAGGACGCTGCTTACTGGCCCTGACCAGCCCCTCAATTGTGAAATGCGAGCGGGGCTTCCGGCAATCGCTCCACGAACATGTTTCCACAAACGACAAACGTCGGCCCGCGACCGTTTGTCGAGGTTATCGGATGTCCGCGGCTCATCACGCGACCTCCATCGCTCTCTGGAATATGACCGGCCGCTGGTCGCGCGGAATGCGGTGTTGGCCGCGCGCCATCGGGTGTTTGGGGAAGCCGCCTTTTGTCAGGCCAAGGCAGACGATGTCGACGAGCTGCTGGCGGGCGCGGTGCTTGAACCACGTGTCACGGCTGAGGTAATCGCCACCATTGCCCCATGCTGCCAGCACAGGCGTGTTCTGGTGACGGGCAATGATAAGGGCGCGATCGATGAAGTTGTCGCAGCGCGGACCGATCGAGTCCTTAGCCGTCATCATTTCCTTCGGGGATGGCGAGCGCCAGGCGTGAAGGTTGACGATCAGGATGCCGCCATAGCCCCAGAGTTTGGCAAACCAGATGAGCACGAGCACCGTCGGATCATTGCGTCGGTGATCGGCGTCGGAGGGGTTGAGCATGCAAACGACGAGGATGGGCTTGCCCGCATCCCAAACGCGGCGCAGCTCGTCACGGTACAAGGTGCAGTCGGAGATGGCAGCGCTCATCCGCATCTCGGTTTTGAAGAGATCGAGGCTCATCGGCGCTGCTTCCCGGTGATGACTAAGACGGTGCCGCTCTGCATATTCAGCTGGACCGGATCGCCGCGTCCGATGCGGGTGAAGAGCGCATCGAGGTCGCCCTCGGCGGTATCCGCAGCTGAGCGATACTGAAGCACCGACTTGTACAACGCGCTTAATACCTATCTGACAGCGATCGCCCCGTAACTACGCCGCGGGGCAATCGGTTGAATAGTCTCAGGAGCGGTTTTTCGACCTTCTCGTGAATGCGCCAGCAGAACAGCAGGGAGACCGCGACACCGATCGCGATGATGATATCGGGCGGCAAGGGATAGAATATCCACAGCGTCAGCAGTGCCGAAATCGGGACTGTGTGAAAGAGATAGAGCGCGTAGGAGGCCTCTCCGAGGTATGCCCAGACGCTCTTTCCGACATTGATCTGCATCGTGCCGAAAACGATCAATCCGGCAGGAATGCCATAAACTGCCACGCGCTGCAAAGCATCCTGACCGATCAGGAAGTCCAGCGTATCGCCGTGGGGTGCCATGCCGAGCGAGCCGACGGCGAGAATTGCGATTGCGCCAACCGGTATGCCCCATCTCGCGCCTTTGACTGCCGGCGCGTACACCAAGGCGACACCTATCATGAATTCGAGGATGATGGGGTTGCCGAGGAATTGGAACACCGGCGCTGTCGATCGGAACGTCAGCGACACCGCGAAGATCCCGAGGATCGCCGGCAAGTAACGCCGGTCGAGGAGGACAAGCGTCGCCGCCCCATAGAAGAGCATTTCGAAACAGAGCGTCCATGCGGCAGGCAGGACGGGCGCTGCCATCTGATCGAACGCCGGCCACAGGGTTAGCGTCGCGATTGTCTCCCGCCAGCCGAAGCCGGATTTTGCGGCGATGAATGCTGCCGGGATAGATGCGAGATAGTACATCGGGAGAATGCGACGAATTCGTTTCCACGCGAATTGCTGCCATGTCAGGCCGCGGGCTGTCCGGGTGATGATGACCCCTGAAATGACGAAGAAAATATCGACGCCGGCGGTGCCCGCAACCTGGATCATCGGCGGGAAAATCCCGCTTGATCCGGTGGCTTGGTAGGCCGTCAGCGCCGCATGCAGGTAGACGACCATCAATGCGGCGATGAAACGCAGTACCTGTAGCGACCAGATCATGATTGTCCGTCAACCCCTCGATCACCAAGCCTAGCGAGAAAAGAGCATTCACAGGCCGTCACGCAGTGGTCGTGGCGCGTTTGCCGCGCATGGGCAGAATCGGAACCACCCGGGGGACGCGCTCGGCATATGATCGGTAGTCTGGAAATGCCGCCCGGAGAACCGTCTCTTCGTTAATCATCCGGCGAAGTTGCAGGCACCAATGCACGATTCCGAGAAATACCGTCCACGGAGAAAAGCTGAACAGGATCATCCCGATAACGAATATCTCCTCGGTCAGATAGAGCGGGTGGCGGACGATGGAATATGGCCCCGTTGTGACCAGAGCTCTTGCACCCGGTGCTATGCTGAAACTGCGGCCGAGGATCGCAAGCATATATGCCGATGAAAGGCAGCCAGTGATCATCAAAACCGTTGCGGCAAGACGCACAGTATCTGGCAATACCATTGGCGGCGGCAGGAAGGCGATCAGCAGGAAGAGGAAGGTGCCTGCCATCGCCGTCAGGTATGGTTCAACGCCGCGCGCAGACCGCACTTGGGGCATTCTCGTTAGGGTCACGACACACATCATGCCGATAAATAAGATCGCAGCGATCTCAGCTATTAGGAATACGACACCCCTGGACGGATAGTCGCCGGTCGCCATCATCCGTGCGATCTTCGTCCACACACCTAGTATTGAATAGGAGCAGATTCCAATACGGCCGATAATGTCTGCAATAATCAAGTGTCGATTGCTCATTGGTATCCCCGCGTTATTTGAACGCATCTTCGCACGGTTGCGAGAAATGGCAACCGCAACTGATTAAATCGGTAAATACCAACTATTGGGGATGTGACTTACACCGGCGTCCGTCGATGCAAGGACACGCGATGCTCCAGCAGCCGATCAATGCAGGCCCGGATCCGGATGCCTCGGATGATTTCGGCATGAGTAGAAAGGCACGCGAGGGCGGCCAGGATGATCAACGCGGTTCCGAGGAGTGCGGTAGGCAACGGCAGTGACCAGTCGACGTAACCGGGGAGTGACGTCCCACTGCGACCTGCTTCAGCTGCGCTTGCAGCCGCATTGGCAAGCACCAAACCGATCAGCGCAATATGAGCATGAACGAAGCGTGCCCTAAGAAACCGTTTCGGATGAAAAGAAAGATAGACGCCGAAAATCGCCATCGATGCAAACGCCGCGAGAAGCTCCCACGCTCCCAGCCCCGCCACGCTAAGTAACATAAGGGGTAGGCGCAACACCGGCAGCAAAGTCAGGTAAAGCGCCCAAGCAAACGGGCGAGATGGATACATCGCCAGCAGTAGCATGCTGGCGGCAAATATTGCGCCGATGGCATAGACCAAAGCAGGTCCGAGACGAACAACAGTCAGAACCAAGACACGCATTCGCTTTTCTCCTTCGGCAGGCATCGTGGTTCTGGGCAGAATATTCGCAGCTGCTTGAGCAGGGCTTGCCGCTCGATCGGCGCCCGCATGAATGACTCCGGCTGCGGAGATTTGCAATCTTCTACAAAACTTATCCACCTTAACGAGGCGATTTCATGGACATCGACGACACGCCGCTGCGGCTGTCGCCGTCCGCGGCGTTCGGAACCTGATCGCGGCTTAACCTCAGCCACCCGGGAACCCTAGCATTTCACATAAAGCGTGTAGGTCCGGGCAGGGCGGCCGAGACTATCTGTGCCGTTCTTGAAATACATTCGCCGGCGCGATCACAGGCACGCATCTACTCGATACTCGCCAAAACCTCGGAGATAACCGAGAATTTCGTGGCCTGCCAGCGTCTGTAGTCGAGGACGAATCGCGCGGAAATCCAGCAATCTCCGCTCATTTGGGTAGCCTGCCATCCCAGCAATCCTTGAGTTCGCGCGGCCGCCAGCAATCTGCTGGCATGACTGCGGGAAATGACATATTCGGCTGCGGTCAATTGAGCGGAGACATCGCCCACCCAGGTTCGTTCACCTACGACCGGTGCCAGTGGCACACGCGACATGAGGTCGTGCAGTATGTTGCTTCCGGATTCGGACCTCACGAACAGCGCAATGCTTTCGGGCGGGCTGTACCAATCCGGATGGTTAAACAGTCGACGTGCAATACGCGGCTGAGCGCGATACAGAATTGTCTCATCCGCTTCCGACCACCGACAGCGATCTCCCGCATCCATGCCGTCGAGCGAACGAAGGTGCCCCTCGAACCATTGCCGGATCAAGGCTTCAACATAGGCGCTCGCTTGTAACGGTTTGGCGCGCCGATCCGTCGTCTCCACCGGCTCGAATAATTTGTAATACGCCATCTCCTTCATATGTGAGACGACGGTGTTGTGGCTGGCGATGTGGTTCTCAACGAGAAACTTTGCGAGGTTGGAAGCGGTCAAAGGGGGGCAGGACGGGTTGAGTTTCCGCTCAAAATGCAACGCTAATGCCGCCTGGCTGAGCAGCCACTTCTGCAGATCGGCCACATAACGCACTATTCTGGGAGCTCTGCGATGAATTGCCAGTAACTCGGATGCGGATTCGCGCAGAGCCGCAGCAAAGGAGGCATCCGCAATGAGATCTTCAACACTATAGCTGCGGCATCTATTCTGCAGTGAGGTTGAACCTAAAGGTACCGACATTTAAAACCGAAGTGTAATCGATGCTGGCTCGGGATAATAAAATAGCGAATAGACAAAAGTCACTGCTGGGCCAGCGACTGGCCGACTTTATCCAAAATTTGCGTATAATTCGAGCAGGTTTTTGTGGTAGATGGTTGATCCAAAGCTTTGACAGGACGTCTCCTCCGGCCGAAACAAAGGCGCTATCGGCGGGGTTCTTCACGAAGACCTGCAAGCGCCTCTCAGGATCGTCGATTGAAGGTTGCGAGCATCGCCGCGCCGACCAGACCGGATAGCAGAGATCCCAGCAGGATGCCCATTTTCACGTGGTCCTGGACCTCGGGATCGTTGAATGCAAGCAGCCCGATGAAAAGGCTCATGGTGAAGCCTATGCCGCAGAGGGCGGCCACACCGGTCATCTGCCCCCAGCTCGCCTTTGCCGGGAGGTCGGTGAGGCCGAGTTTGACGAGGAGGAAGACGGTGCCGAGAACGCCGACCAGTTTTCCAAGCAACAGGCCTGCCGCTACGCCGAGCGTCAATGGCTCCGTCAGCGTGGCTACCGAGACGCCGGAGAAGGAGACACCGGCATTGGCGAAGCCGAAGATCGGAACGACGATGAAGGCAACGGGTTTGTGGAGGACGTGCTCGAGATGGTGCAACGGCGACTGGTCGTGGCTTGCTTCGGGTGTTCCCGGCGTCACCTTCAGCGGAATCGCAAGAGCGAGAAGAACGCCGGCCAGTGTTGCGTGGATGCCGGATGCGAAGACGAGCACCCAGAGCACGGCACCGAGCAGCAGATACGGCCAGAGCTTCAGAATACGTGCACGGTTCATGCCGTAAAGCGCCGCGAGCACCGCCGCGGCCCCGGCAAGCGCCAGAAGATTGAGATCGTTGGTGTAGAACAGTGCAATCACCACGACCGCCCCCAGGTCGTCGATGATCGCCAGTGCCGCCAGGAAGATCTTCAACGAGGCAGGCACGCGCGGGCCGAACAGCGAGATGACGCCGAGCGCGAACGCGATGTCCGTCGCGGTCGGTATCGCCCAGCCACGCAGGGCGGCCGGGTTTTCCCGGTTGAACAAGATATAGAAGAGGGCGGGGAACAGCATGCCTCCCAGTGCCGCCGCACCCGGCAGAATGCGGCGGCTCCAGCTGGAGAGTTGGCCGTCCAGCATTTCGCGCTTGATCTCGAGCCCGACGAGGAGAAAGAACAGCGCCATCAGCGCGTCATTGATCCAGTGCAGCAGGCTGAGCGGCCCCAGATAGATGTGAAGTGCGTGGAAGTAACCCTCTGCAAGCGGTGAGTTCGCCGTCACGATTGCCGCCAACGCGACCGCCATCAACACGAGACCGCCCGAAGCTTCGCTATCGAGGAACTGGCGAAGGGTGGATCGGATGAGACCTGGAGAGATAGGCTGCGACACCGGTCAGCGCTCCCTGTGTTTTGGAAGGTTGATCTTCAGTCTCCGTCGATTTCGGGAAAGCCCGCGGCGCACGCAGCACACGCCATCGCCTGTAAGATAAAGGGGTCGCGTCGCCATTTCCAGCGAAATCGGCCCCGATCCACCGCAGGCGGCGCAGGTCCGGTTGGACCTGCCGCTCGCCTTGCTTCTCACTGGAATGAGTAATCAGCCGGCACCATCTGCGTTTCTATCGCGAAGGTGACGATGTCGCCGAGTTCGGGGATTGCAAAATCCAGTCCCCAATCGCTGCGGCGGATGCTGCCGGTCGCCGAGAAACCGATCTTCGGGACGCCCATCATTGGGTGCTTCGCCATTGAGCCGTTGAAGGTGACGTCGAGTTTTGCCGGGTGCGTCTCGCCGCGCAAGGTCAGGAGGCCTTCGACGGTGCCGGTCTTCTCGCCCGTCACATGGATCGCCCTGGAAACGAAGGTGATCGGCTTGGCTGCAAGGAAGCTCTCGTCTCCGCCGATCTCCGCATCGAAGTTGACCTTGTTGGGCCATGGATAATCAGTGCGGACCGAAAGCGGATCGATGGTGACCAAAAGCGTGGAGGCTTCAGGTTTTTCGGGCTTCCAGTCGAGCCGCGCATCGACCCCGGTAAAGCGCGCGGTGTAGTGGGACAGGCCGGAATGGTCGAATGACCAATTGAAGCTCGAATGCGAGGGATCGGTCTTGTAGCCCCCACTCGGCGCAGGATCGGTTGCGGTGGCAAGAGCAGCGAAGGTCGTGCTCAAGGTAAGAGCAAGGGCGAGTGCAGTTGTGCGAAGCATTGATGGTTCCTCGGATGGGAAATGATGAGGTTGTCGGTTCACGCAGCCTTGTCGCGGCGGATCGTCTGGAGGCGCTCCCAGACGCGGTCGGACCGGGGAATGTCGAGATCGAAGACTGTCTCGAACGTGTCGCCGAGATGGGCGGCGCTCGTAATGGGCTCCTCGCTGAGGCTGTTCGCCGTCACGCGGCGCAGACGGTCGTTCTGGAGGGCGACGTAGCCGTCCGCCGTATGCCGCAATACCGCGAGCGCATTGGTGAAAGGAGAACCGGGATCTTGCATCAGCCAGCCATGTGTTGCGGCCATCGCGGCTTCGTCGCTGTGGTCGAGCCGGAAATCGAAGCTTTTCGCGATGCCGAGAACATGATTATTGAAACGCAGCCAGCTCCCGTCGGCCGGCATGATGGAGAAATCGAAGCCGCGTTGGCTGATCGGCCCGGCCACAAGCGGCACCGGCTCGATGATGGCGTCCGCTATGCCGACCTCGGCGAGATAGGGACGGTCGAGATCGACACGCAGCGTCAGATGATTGCCGATGGCGATGTCGCCAAGCTTTTCCCGGTCGACCGCGCCGCAAAGGCGCGTCACACGGAAGCCCAGTGCAGCAAGCGCGGCGCCGAAGAGGCCGTTCATCTCATAACACCAGCCGCCCCGCCGCCTTTCGACCATCTTGGCGAATGCCGCAGCCGGGGAGATCGAGGAGGGCCATCCCATGAAGGCGTCCAGTGCCTCCCATGTAAAACTCATGAGATGGGCGCGATGCAACTGCGACAAGCTGTCTATGTCGAGGCGCGAAGGCCGCTCGACCCCGATCCGAGCCAAATAGGCATCGAGTTGCGCGGTTGTCAGGGTCACTGCGTTTTCGTTGGAAGTTGCATGTGTCATCGTTCGGTCTCCTTTCAAGTGGACCGTTGCTCATTATCGAGACGTGTTTGCGTTGGTTCAGGCGACCTTGCGATCGTCCTCGGGTGGGAAGGTCAGGCCGAAGCCCCTGGCGATCGAGGCGATCTGCTCGGGCGTTTCCGGCTTGCAGAGTTCGACGATCGGAAAGAAGCCTTCGAACCCGCCCGGCGTGACGACGACCATGAGGCGGCCCTCCGTCTGCCCCACATTGCGGAACCGGTGCGGCACACCGCGCGGCAAGGCGATAGAGCCGCCTTCCGTGAGTTCGACATAATCGCCGGCGCACCAGAAGCCGAAGCGGCCGGAAAGAACGCGGAACAACTCGTCCTCGCGTTCATGCACGTGCAGTGGCGGACCTTCGCCAGGCAGCACGCAGGCTTCGAACAGGCCGAGCGAACCGCCAGTACTGGCCGCCATAATACGGATGACATGCTTGCCGAACGCCATTGCCGGCATCCCATGCCCCGGCGGCGAAACCGCCGCATGATCAAACTTCTCCATTTCTCTTTCTCCAAATTCGTGCCGCATCGACCGCCGGCGGTTTCGCCCTGGGGCGAAACGCAGAAATCCGTGCCCGCTCCGGTATGCGGGGCGGGCGCGATTGTCATTCGCCCGGCGGCACGGGGCCGCCGGACACGGAGGTGTGATGGTAGTCGAGGCCGTTGAGCCGGTACGTCGCTTCTATAGCGCAGCGAAAAAACCGGCGTTCCTAAATGAATGTGCAAGCCGTACCGGGAATCCTAAAAGTTTGCTAAGGAGGATTGGGCAAACAATGGGGGCGGCAGTGAGGCTTGACGACAGGCTCCTCGATTTTTTCAACAGGCCGCTGATGTGCATCATCGCGGTGGCTGACGAGACCGGCCGTCCTTCGGCGGGACGCGGCGTCGGCTTCCATCTTCTGGAAGACCGAGAAACGATCGACGTCATCTTTTCAGCCTGGCAGTGGCCGCGGCTCGAAATCGGTATCCGGCAGACCGGGCGGATCGCCGCCACCTTCGTAACCCCTTCGGATTATGTAAGTTTCCAGCTGAAGGGGAGCGCCGGCATGCGAGAGATCCAGAGTTCCGACCTCGATCGCGCCGATCACTTCATCACCGCAGCGACAAACGAGCTCGAATCGCTCGGCGTCCCCCGGCATCTCATCTCGCCATGGCTGACGGCGCGTGAGGCGCGGGTCGCCCGGCTGGTGATCAGTGAAATATATGTCCAGACGCCCGGCCCGCTCGCCGGCATGCTGGCGGGCACCCATGTTGGCGCGCGGTCCCAATGAATCTGCGGCTTTCCGATCTTTCCGCCTGCTTCGAGGGTGTCATTCCCTCCATCATCGCCACGGCATCGGCCGACGGCATGCCGAACATATCCTATCTTTCCCATGTGGTGCGGGTCGATGAGGAGCATGTCGCACTCTCCAACCAGTTCTTCGCCAAGACGGCGGCGAATATACGCGCCAATCCAAAGGTCACGCTGATCCTGGTGGACGGGTTCACCGGCGATCAGTTCCTGCTCGACATTGGTTTCGTTCGTTCGGTCGATGCCGGCCCGCTGTTCGACAAGATCGCCCGCCAGCTCAAGGCGAGCAGCGCGCAGATCGGCATGTCGGATGTCATGCGGCTGAAGAGCGCCGATATTTTCCGGGTGTACGGAATTGAGAAGGTTCCCTCGCCGGTGGAAACAGCTTCGCCGCCGAGCAGCCGGGCGCCTGTCAGCCTCCCTGATCTTTCCAAGGCGATCAAGGCGATCGAGCGACAGTCGGAGGCCGATGAGATCATCGACAACCTGCTCACCGGCGTCAAGCACGTGCTGGGATACGGCAACGCGCTCGTGCTCATCCACGACAACCATCGCGGCTGCCTGATCACGACAGGCAGCATCGGCTACGAGCGCTCAGGCCTCGGATCGGAAATCGCAGGCGGCGATGGATTGATCGGGGCTGCGGCAGCGGGTGGACAGACGATCAAGGTCAGTGACATGAGCCGTGTGCGCCGGTTTGGCGAAGCGATCGGCCTGGAGGCTGAAGGGGCTGAAAACGCGACGCGCACGATCGCTTTCCCGCATTTGCCGGCGGCGATGAGCCAGATTGCAGTTCCCTTGATCGCCGGCGGCACGGTGACGGGCGTGCTCTTCATCGAGAGTCCGGAGCGGCTCGCTTTTCGCGAAGAGGATGAGGCTGCTCTCGAGATACTGGCGGGACAGGCGGCCGGCGCTCTGAGAGCCAGCGAGCGGGCAGCGGCTGCCGCCGAACAGAGACCTGCGATCAGCACGCCTGAGCCTGCTGCGGCCGGCCGAGAAATCCGCGTCGTCCATCACCGCTTCGATGACAGCGTCTTTATCGATGGCACTTACATCGTGAAGGGCGTTGCCGGCACTCTGCTGCGCCTCATGCTCGATTGGCATCTGAGCGACGGCAGAAGCGAGTTCACCAACCGGGAAATGCGGTTGACGGCCGGCGCACGCATGCCGGAGATCAAGGACAATCTCGAAACCCGGCTCTTGCTGTTGCGCCGTCGGCTCGAAGAAAAGCAGGCGCCCATCCGCCTCGCCCGCATCGGCAGGGGCCGTGTCAGGCTGGAGGCGGAAGGACCGCTGGTCCTTGAAGCCGTCACAGGTGAATACCCATAAGCTGAGTCGTTTCCCCATTTTCAGCACGGACGAGTTCGAGCTTCGACATCTCATCCAAAGACATGCGTGAGGGCCCGTTTGCAGTGCCGGCTCCAACATTGTGTCATCGCCCGCAGCAGGCGTCTTGAAAATGCCGATCACCAATTCGTGTTCGTCGTGGCTGTAACAAGCGGGATCGTCGGCTCGAAAGAGGGATTACGCGGCCGATGATCGGTACGCGGACCTTTCAAGAGGAGACCATCCATGAACCGTTCCACTCTGACCCTTGCCCTCGCAGGCTCGCTTGCCACTGCGATTTCATCCGCTGCCTTCGCCGCACCGCTGCCGGCGGAGAAAATGGTGGGCAAGGAGAAATGCTATGGCATCGCGCTCAAGGGTCACAATGATTGTGCCGCCGGTGCCGGCACGACCTGCGCAGGTACATCGACGATGGATTATCAGGGGAACGCCTGGAAGGCAGTCCCAGCCGGCACCTGCACCAGCATGAATGTCAAGGGGCACATGGGTAAGCTCGAGCCGACCAAAGGCTGACCCTAAAGGGAGGCCCGATGCTCGGGCCTCCATCTTTTCTCGCCAAACCGGGAGAATGCGATGACTGCTTCGACAACCCGACCTGTCCTGCTGCCTGCACGGGGCGGCCTCGGCCTAAAGCCCGAGCATTATGAGACTATTCTGGCCGATCTGCCGGATGTCGGCTTTTTTGAGGTTCATGCCGAGAACTACATGGGCGCAGGTGGGCCGCCGCATCGCTATCTCCAGGCCATCACGGAACACTATCCGCTGTCGCTGCACGGTGTCGGTTTGTCGATCGGCTCGCCGCGTGGGCTCGACAAGGCGCATCTGAATCGACTTCGCAGCTTGATCGATCGCTATCGGCCGCAGAGCTTTTCCGAACATCTGGCCTGGTCGACGCATGAAACGGGATTTCTCAACGATTTGTTGCCGCTACCCTACACGGAAGAAACGCTGGCACGCGTCGTCGACCATGTCGATGAAACGCAACAGGCGCTCGGGCGACAATTGCTGCTGGAAAACCCTTCCACCTATATACTGTTCGCCGACAGTACGATCGATGAAGTGGATTTTCTGGGGGCGATCGCGCAGCGGACGGGCTGTGGCCTTCTGCTCGACGTCAACAATGTGATGGTCTCGGCGGTGAACCACCGGCTCGATGCCGCCACCTATATAGATCGTTTTCCGGTCGAGCTCGTCGGCGAGATTCACCTTGCCGGCTACGACGAAACCGTCGACTCCACCGGCGACCGGCTGCTGATCGACGCGCACGCGACGGCAGTGAAGAGCGATGTATTGGCGCTCTACGCACATACCCTCGCGCGCACCGGCGCACTCCCGACGCTGATTGAATGGGACAATAATGTTCCGGATTTCGCCACACTGTATTCAGAGGCGAAACGTGCGGATGCGATGCTCGCCGCCGAAACGTTTCGCCGCGGCGGGCGCCGGATCCGGGCGGCGTAACGATGGATTTCGCAACCTGCCAAACTGCCTTCGCCGATGCCTTGCTGCATGCCGACCGGCCGGTGCCCGACGGCGTCATCAACGCACGCGGCAAACCCGACACGGTGCGGTTTGCCGTCTACCGCAACAATGTGTTCGTCGGGCTCACAAAGGCATTAGCGCAACGCTTTCCGGTGACGGAGAGGCTCGTTGGTTCGGAATTCTTTCTGGCCGTGGCGCGCGCCTATGCCCAGGATCACAAGCCGTGCTCACCGCTGATCATGCAATATGGCGACGATTTCCCGGATTTCATCGCAACTTTTGAACCTGCAAGAGCGCTTGTTTACCTGCCCGATATCGCCCGGCTCGAGGCGGCCTGGACAGACGCTTACCACGCCCCCGACAGCGCGCCTCTCGATCTTGCGGCATTCAAAGCCGTGACGCCGGAGATGCTTTCGGACTTGCGGCTAGTCCCACACCCATCGGCGCACCTGATCCAGTCAATTTTTCCGGTTGGTTCGATCTGGAGCGCACATCAAGAGGAGATGGTTTCGCCGGTCTCCGATTGGCGTGGGCAAGCGGTCCTCGTCGCACGACCGGAAATGTCGGTCAATGTTCATGTCCTGCCACCGCGCGACGCCATCTTTGCAGCCGCCTTGTTCAACGCCGCCACTCTTGGCGAGGCGGCAAAGGCGGCATTTGCAGCTGCCCCCGCATTTGATTTCGGAACGGCGCTGGTCGGTCTCGCCGGTCTCGGCGCGTTCAGCGCCCTTCAACAGTATAAAGGAAACTCCACATGAAAACCGAAGTAGCCCCTTCGCACGGCTTTGGTGCTGCCGCTGCCTCCTTCGTCACACGCGCTGAAGCGCTGCTCGCTTCCGTTCCCAAGTCGTTGCCACTGCTGGCATTGCGTTTTGCGCTGGCTATTCCTTTCTTCAAGTCGGGGCTGACGAAATGGGACGGCTTCCTGACGCTTTCATCGGGCGCACGATATCTTTTCGAGGAGGAGTTCAAGCTTCATATATTCGGCAGCGCAGTTGCCTACCCGTTTCCTCTGACGATGGCGACGGCCGCCGGAATTGGAGAATTGGTCCTGCCAATTCTGCTGATCCTCGGCCTGGCCACACGCTTTGCTGCTCTCGGTCTGCTGCTGATGACGGCGATTATCCAGCTCACCATCCCGGATGGCTGGGCGAATTTTCATTTGCCCTGGGCGGCAATGGCGCTGGCATTAGTCGTGTTCGGTGGCGGCAAGATCGCGGTTGATCCGTTTGTCTTGCCGCGCCGCAAATGACGCGGCAACCAGACGCCTCATTTCCCCGAGGAGGCGCTCAGCTGGCATGAGGGCCTGCGCCGGACGGGAAGAGACGGTCATGAGAGTCTTTTCCGGCACGGAAGTGCCGGCAGGCTGGCGCACATCGCCCGGAAAGGCTTCAGCCGGCTTCGTCGAGGGACCTTGCCGCTTCAAGCAGAAGCTGCTTCATTTTCTCGCGAACAGTCTGAGCGCTGATAGCGACGTCTGCATATTGCAGGTCGCTGAGAATCTTTCTGAAGACGTTCTCATCGCCTGACTCCAGCAACCCGGCGGAAATGACTTCGTCGAAATAGACGTCGAAGTCGGTTCGTCCGATGAGCTCGGCCGCCCAGCGTGCCAGCATCCGGTCGCGCCTCGCCTGGATATGGAACGAACGCTCAAGCTTCACGATGTACTCTTTCTCGAGTGCTTCTTCACGCTCGTCGATGATGCCCATCATCGATCCTCCCCGCTGAATGGCCGTCAGGCGTTCCAATGTGTCGCATTCGCTGCGCAAGTAAATTCTTGCTTCGGAAACTGCCTGCATGAAGGCCGCTCGCGCCATTTTAGCAGATAATTGTGTAGATCCAAAAGGTTAGGGCGGCATGCGTCTCGCCTGTAGGCACTTAAAACAGGAAGAGCGAGCCCAGAGACAGAACGAGTGCCGGGAACATGACGACGGTTCCGAGTTTTAGAAAGGTCCAGGCGCCGATATGCAGGCCCTCGCGGCGCAGGGCAGACAGCCACAAGATCGTCGCCAGCGAGCCTGTCACCGACAGATTGGGGCCGAGATCGACGCCGATCAGCACGGCGCCGGCGATCTTGTCGGAGACACCGGCGGCCTGCACCACGCTGCCGGCAAGCAGGCCGGCCGGAAGATTGTTCACGAGGTTGCAGATTACGCCGACGAGCAGGCCCGCCACGCCGATCGCCTGCGATTGCGAGAACGAGGCAAGCGCAGCCAGCTGATCGGAGAGAATGTTCGTCAAGCCGGTGTGATCGAGCGCTTCGACGATGACGAACAGGCCGGCGACCAGCGGCAGAACGCTCCAGCTGATGCCCTTCATCGTCTCGGCCGGGCTTTGCCGCGTCAGCATCAGAACGATCGTGGTGGTGATCGTGCCGGCGACAAAGGTCGGCACGCCGAGATCCACATGCATGGCCGAGGCCGCGATCAGAACAATGGCCGTCAGCAGGATTCCCCATCCTGCCAGGCGGGCGCTGCGGGAGAGGGGTGGCCGCTGCGTGTCGGCGGCAAGAGTGTCTTCTGCAAGGGCGCGGCGCTGCGTCCAGTAGAGGCAGAGGAACGTGGCGACGATCGAAATGATCGACGGCAGCATGAATGTCGACAGCCAGCGGGAGAGCGGCGGCATGTCGCCGCCGGCAAAGATCACCAGATTGGCCGGATTGGAAATCGGCAGGACGAAGCTCGCGGCATTGGCGATGAAGGCGCAGATCAACAGATAAGGCATCGGGTCCTTGACCCGCGCCGTGCGGCAGGCGGCATAGACGGCGGGCGTCAGCACCACGGCCGTCGCATCGTTGGAAAGAAAGACGGTGACAACCACGCCGACGAGATAGACCAGCACGAAAAGTCGCCGGGGTGACCCCTTGGCGTAGGCAATCGCAATGGCGGCGATCCAGTCGAACAGGCCTTCGCGCCGCGCAAGTTCCGACAGCAGCATCATGCCGATCAGAAAGAGGTAGACATCGCCGCCCTTGGCGACGCCCGCCAGGGCATCATGGGGTCCGAGCAGGCGGAAGGCGAGCAGGAGCAGGGCGCCGAAGACGGCCCAGATCGCTTCCGGCCACCGAAAGGGACGGACGACGACGCCCATTGCAGTGAGGCCGGCGATCCCCCAGGTCATGGCATGTTCAGTCATTTGCAAATCGCGTTCGGTTGGGGCGCGGCAGAACAGCCGCCAAGGTTGATGCAAGAGCTTTTCGGCGATCGAATACATGTTTGGCCGGGCAGTGACAAATCCGTTTAACCTGAAAAGCCGCAAATGCCAGAAGCAGCAGCTCAATCGGCCAACGGAACAATCACAGCAGGATCTGGTTTAACTCGCACCACGTATCTCCGGCGGAGGTGACGATGTGGGCAGTTCTGATTGGTGCCGCTCTCATAATTGGTGGCCTTGTTTTTCTCTTGCGGCCGACGCTTCGCCGAAAGCCGAGTGATCCGCACCTGATGCCGCAAGGCGGCGCCACGCTCGAACCTCGGCGCCAAGGCCTGAGATTTCTCAGCTTGGCGCGGAACTGGCCGGCGCTGGTTGTCATTGCGGTCGGTGCTGTTTTTCTGGTTTTCGGGAGCTACTGGTGACAGACGACAGTGTTGGCCCACTCCGCACTGCTCTCTTCCATCAAGATTCCCGATTTGCCGCCAGTATATCGCAAGCTTATGCGGACGCCTTGAGAAGGCCCGCGGCCAGGGCGCCGAAGGCCTCGACAGCTTTCGGTAGCACATGTTCCGGCTCGTCACTGGCAGCGATCCAGAGGGCGGCATTGAGCGCGGCGCCGTTGAGCAGCCGGGCGGCTGCTTCCGCGTCGACCGGCTTGAGGGCTTCCTGCGCGGTAAGGCGCTCGATTGTCTGCCTGGTTGCCTGAAGACAGCTGCTCTGACTCGGCCATTGTGAAGGATCACCGAGGACAGCAGGCCCATCGAGCAGGACGATGCGCTGGACTTCCGGATCAAGCGCCATTTCGATATAGGCGGCGCCCTCGGCGAGCAGGCCCTGCCAGTCATCGCCCGCACGGGTGCCGATCTCCTTTGCGCGCGACGCCATTTCCGTGTCGATCTGATCGACAACGGCCGCAAGCAGCCCGCGCTTGTCTCCGAAGTTGTGATAAAGCGCTCCCCGGGTCAGGCCGGCTTCGGCAGTCAGCTCATCCATCGAAGCGGCCGCGTACCCTTTTTCGGCAAAGGCTTTTCGCGCGGCCGCGATCAGCTTCACGCGATTTTCCTCCATCGTCTCGCTGCGTTTCCTTGCCATCTCATCTCCAATCTCACATACGAAACGTATATGAACTTGACATACGATGCGTATGCGGTTTACTACACATACGCACCGTATATCAAAGGACGAGGCGGTGTCCAATCAACGATAAGGAAGCGAGATCGACAATGACCCGACGCGAAGCAATATTTCCGGCAGACAGGCATGCTCTTTACGAGAAACACGGCTATTCGGCCGCCATCCGAACCGGCGACCTTCTGTTCGTCTCCGGCCAGGTCGGCAGCCGTTCCGATGGAACACCTGAACCGGACTTCCAGCGCCAGGTCCGGCTCGCTTTCGAAAACCTCAAGGCGACGCTGGAGGCTGCAGGCTGTACCTTTGACGATATAGTAGATGTGACGACGTTCCATACCGATCCCGAGAACCAGTTTGAAACGATCATGGCCGTCAAGCAGGAGATTTTCAGCAAGCCGCCCTATCCGAACTGGACCGCGATCGGCGTGAACTGGCTGGCGGGCTTCGATTTCGAGATCAAGGTCATCGCCCGCATTCCGGCATGATCCCGCACGCATCGCGCCCGGTCTGCATCGTGTCAGCTACCGAGCGAAGAGCTCTGGGATGATCATGCGCGCGCGATCGCGCAGCCTTACCGCTTCTTGCTCATCAATAAAGCGGTAAGGCCAGCGCAGCCTTGTGGTGACCGGACCCCAGTCGCCGATCACAGCGAGCAGTTTGTCGAGCGCGGCATTGGAATAGCCGCGGTTACGGCGAAACGGCACGATGTGATCGTCCATGAAGGCGCAGATGCGGCTTTCGATATCAAGCGCTGCTTCGAGATCCCGGTGCATCAGCTCTGTCCAGGCCTGAGCGCCGCGGGGATGAAGACAGGCAACATTCGAAAACGCCCCGGCAGCGACTCCCTGCTTCATTCCGGTTGCGAGATGGTGGCCGGGAATGAACAGCGAAAATTCGGAAAGATGCGCTCGTGCCTGCGCATACCAGGCGTCGTCTCCATCGGCGATCTTCATCCCGACCACTGAAGGGCAGGGGCCGCAAACCTCGCCGAGCTCGGCTGGCGACAGGACACGTTTCGCATGCGGGGGATTGTAAAGGATGAGCGGGATTCCTTCCGCCGCCTCCGACGCGCGCTTCAGGAAATCGGTGGCTTCGAGATTGGTGAGCGGCCACCAGTCGGGAAGGATCACCTGGATCGCCAATGGCTTATGAAGAGTTGCGCGGCGCAGCCGATCGAGCATGATGATCGGATCCGGCTGACAGGCGCCGATGACGAACGGCATTCCGGCCGCGCGGCAACGCGACGCCAGCACGTCCTGAATTTGCTCGTACTCCGTTTCCGTCTGGTTGTGGAATTCTCCCGCCGTACCGTTCGAATAGATGCCGTCGACCCCGGCGGCGATCAGTATGTCGCTTTCCTCGGCGAGCTTTTCGAAATCGATGCTGTCGTCTTCGGCGATCGGCAGCAGCAGGCTGGCCCAATTGCCCGCGATCGGGTGGCGCCGAGTTGTGGTGGTCATCGCACGTCCTTCAATCCAGGTCATCACGGATGCAGGCCTTGAAATGCCCGGGCTGCATTTCGCGCAGCTCCGGCACGGCCTCGCCGCAGGCGGGCAGGGCACTCGGACAGCGCGTGCGGAAGACGCAACCGCTCGGCGGATCGGCGGGGCTCGGGATATCGCCCTTCAATATCTGGCGGTCGCGTCGCGCATCGGGATCGGGCGAGGGGATCGCGGAAAGAAGCGCCCGCGTATAGGGATGCAGCGGCCTGGCATAAAGCGCGGCACTGGGCGCGATTTCCATGATCCGTCCGAGATAGAGGACGATCACCCGGTCGCAGATATATTCGACGACGGCGAGGTCGTGGCTGATGAACAGCATGGTCAGGCCGAGACGTTGCTGCAGGTCGCGCAGAAGATTGATCACCTGCGCCTGGATCGAGACGTCGAGCGCCGACACCGGCTCGTCGGCGACGATGAATTCCGGCGCGAGCGTCAGCGCGCGGGCAATACCGATCCGCTGCCGCTGGCCGCCGGAGAACTCGTGGGCGTACCGGTTGACGGCCTCCGGCGGAAGATCGACCTGTTCGAGTGCGGCGTGGGCGCGCTCCAATCTCTCTCTTGCCGTCCCCAGGCCTTGGATATTCAATCCCTCGGTCAGGATTTCGCCGATCGTCATGCGTGGCGACAGGCTCGCGAACGGGTCTTGAAAAATATATTGCATCCGGGGGCGCAGACGCCGCATTTCGGATGAGGACAAGGTGGTGAGTTCGATGCCGTCGAAGCGGACGCTGCCGGCCGACGGCTCGACCAGCCGCAGGACCGATCGGCCGATCGTGGTCTTGCCGCTGCCGGATTCGCCGACCAGCCCGACCACCTCGCCCTTGCCGATATCGAAGGATATGTCCTGCAGGATGGTCAGCCTGGTCCCGCGGGACGTATAATGTTTCCCGAGGTCGCGGACGGAGAGAAGTGGCTCGCTCATCGGATCTCCTGCCAGCGAATGCAGCGGCTCTTGTGGCGCGGATTGATGTCGGCAAGCGGCGGCACAGCCAGGCGACAATCGTCGATGGCAAATTTGCAGCGCGGCTGGAAGGCGCAGCCGGCGGGCATGTTCATCAGGCTCGGCACGATGCCTGGTATGGCCGCCAGCCTTTCACCCGCCTGCTTCATCCGGCTGGCATCGCCGAGCTTCGGCATCGAGGCCAGGAGGCCGATCGTATAAGGATGTCTCGGATTGCGAAAAACCTCGCCCACCGGCCCGGTTTCGACGATCCGCCCGGCATACATCACAGCCACCCGATGCGCGATCTCGGCGACGACGCCCAGATTATGGGTGACGAAGAGCATGGCCATGCCGCGTTCGCGCTGCAGCGTCTGCAGGAGGGCCAGAATCTGCGCCTGGATGGTGACATCAAGCGCTGTCGTCGGCTCGTCGGCGATCAGCAGCGTCGGGTCGCAGGCAAGCGCCATGGCGATCGTGGCGCGCTGGCGCATGCCGCCGGAGAGTTCGTGCGGATATTGACCGGCGCGGCGCCTGGCATCGGGAATGCCGACGCTGTCGAGAAGGGCGACGGCCGCATCCATTGCGGCCTTCCGGTCCGCCCCGCGATGAATACGGATCGGCTCCGAAATCTGGTCGCCGATCGTGTAGACGGGGTTGAGGCTCGACATCGGCTCCTGAAAGACCATGCCGATATCATTGCCGCGAATGGCGCGCATGTCCGGTTCGGCGAGCGAGACGAGGTTGCTGACCGTACTATTCTTGCGCCTCAAATGGATGCTGCCGGCGGCGATCGCACCGATATTGCGGGTCAGAAGCCGCATGACCGAAAGACTGGTGACCGATTTGCCCGAGCCGGACTCGCCGACGAGAGCAAGCGTCTCGCCGGCAGCCACCGTCAGATCGATACCATTGACCGCCGTCACTTCGCCCGAGCGGATGCGGAAGACGGTCCGCAGCCCTCTGACGTCGAGAATGGTGTCGGCGGTTTGTTGCATGGCATCCATCAGGAAAGCAGGCCGGTCGCGCGGAGGATTTCGTCGATCCTTGCCGTTTCGGCCTCGTTGAGAGCTGCCCGCGGACGCGGCATCAGCGCCGTGTCGATGATGCCGAGGCGCTTCATCGCCGCCTTGAAGGCGCCGATGCCGGCGGCGCCGCCGCTGACGCGGCTCGCGCCGACTGAGACGATCTCGAACAGCCGGCAGAGGCGCTCCTGCTCCTTGCGGGCCGCGACCCAGTCGCCGCGCTGGGCGGCATCCCAGAGCCTGACGTAACCGTGCGGATCGACATTTGCGATGCCGGGCACGACGCCATGGGCGCCCATCTGCAGCGCCGTATCGACGACGATTTCGGAGCCGGTCATCAGGAAGACGTCCTCGTTGTCGGCGAGATCGAGCAGCACGTAACGGAAATTGCCGTCGTCGCCGCTCGAATCCTTGATGCCGATGATCGTTCCCTCCTTGGCAAGCGTTACGTTGGTCTGGCGCTGCAGTTTCACATGCACGCAGACGGGGATGTCATAGGCGATCAGCGGTACGTCGACAGCATCGCGGATATAGCGGAAGTGATCGATGATCTCGGCCTGGCTGGTGACCGTGTAGAACGGCGCCGTGACGACAACCGCGTCGGCGCCGGCCGACTTCGCGGTCCCGGCATGGTTGATGACCCGGTCGGTGGTTGGATCGATGACGCCGACGATCAGCGGCACGCGACCGTTGATGACTTTGGCCGAATGCTCGATGATGTCCTGCCGGGTCCTTTCGTCGTGGAAGATCACCTCGCTGGTCGAGCCGAGCACGAAGAGGCCATGGCATCCGGCCTCGATAAGATTTTCGAGCACCCGTGTATAGGACAGGTAATCGACCGTGTAATCCTTGTTCAGCGGGGTTATGACGGGAGGAACGACACCCTTGAATTTGCTCATTTTCGCTTTCTTTCGATCGTCAGTTTAATTCGGCGCGAGGGTCGAAGGCGTCGCGAAGACCATCGCCAATGAAATTGATTGCAAGCACGGCAAGCACCAGGAACCCGCCGGGAAACAGCCACTGCCAGGGGTATTGTTCGAGCACGGCGGTGGAGCGGGCGGCATTCAGCATGTTGCCCCAGCTTGCCGCCGGCGGCGCAATGCCGAGCCCGAGGAAGGAAAGGCCGGCTTCGAGCAGGATGGCGTTGGCGATCTGCAGGGTCGCGAAGACGACGAGGATGTCGATCGAGTTCGGCAGTCCGTGGCGGAAGAGGAGATGCGGAAGACCCGCCCCCATGCCTCTCGCCGCCATCACAAAGTCGCGTTCACGAAGTTCGAGCAGCCGCGAGCGCACCATGCGCGCCAGCAGAGGCCAGGAGAGAAGGGAGATGACGAAGACCGTCGGCCAGATGCCGGTGCCGGCGATCGAGGCGAGCACCAGCAGGAAGATGACCGGCGGCAGCGTCATGACGAGATCGACGAAACGCATCGTGACTGCGTCCGCCCAGCGGCCGGCAAGCGCCGAGACGGCGCCGACCAGGAAGCCTATGATGGCGGAAATGACGGTCGAGGTGAGGGCCACCAGCAGCGAAATGCGGCCGCCGTCCAGGACCCGGGCGAGGATGTCGCGGCCGACCCCGTCGGTGCCGAACCAGTGTGTCGGCCCCGGCGGCGCATTCATCGCGATGAGATCGATGTCGTTGGGTTTGAAGCTCCACCACAGCGGATAGGAAAGGATCGCGACGATCATCAGCGCGATGATGCAGAGGCCGAGCAAGGCGGTCCGGTTGAGCAGGAAGCGATGCAAGGAGCGTAGGATCGGGCCCGGGCTGCGGGCAGGGCATCGTGCCAGCATCGCTCAGCCCACCTTGATCCGCGGATCGACCACCGCATAGGCAAGGTCGGTCAGAAGATTGACGAGGATGACGCAGGCGCCGATCACCAGCGTCGAACCCATGATCACCGGATAGTCTCGGCCCTCCACCGCATCGACCATGAGCAGGCCCATGCCCGGCCAGTTGAACACGCTTTCGATGAAGATCGCGCCACCGATTGCAAGGCCGATGGTCGAGCCGATCAGCGTGATGACGGGAAGCAGCGCATTTCGCAAGGCGTGTTTGGTGATGACCCAGAATTCGAAGACGCCCTTGGCGCGCGCGGTGCGAACATAGTCCTGGTTCAGGACCTCCAGCATCGAAGCGCGCATGTAGCGCATGATCAGGGCTGTCTGCGCGACGGCCAGTAATGTCGCGGGCAGGATGAGGTGATGGAGAAGGTCGGCGACGGAAAATTCATGGCCGGGCGTCAGCATGCCGCCTGATGGCATCCAGTTGAAATAGACCGAAAAGAAGTAGAGTCCGACAAGGGCGCTGAGGAAGGGTGGACTGGAAATACCGGTGACTGCGAAGACTGAAAGGGACAGGTCGGCGACGGAATTGCGGCGAACCGCACCGACAATGCCGGTGGCGATGCCCGCAACGATCGCGATCGCAATCGCCGATCCCATCAGGAGCACTGTCGGGCCGACGCGCGAGAGCACGAGGCCGAGCACCGGCTGGTCTGGTCGCTTGATCGAATAGCCGAGATTTCCCGTCAGCGCCTGCCGCAGCCAGCCAAGATACTGCACCGGCAGCGGCTGATCGAGTCCGAGCGTGGCGCGCAGCTCGGCCAGATCCGACGACGACATCGGAATATTGGGATCGATATAGGCGTCGATCGGATCGCCCGGCGTGAGGCGCAGCATGGCGAAGATCAGCACGCTCAAGGCAAGCAGCATGCCCACTCCGATCAGCAGACGCCGGAGACTGTATCTCAGCATGAAATCCGTTCCCGTGCGGGCGGGCCACTGCGCCTCGAAAGACGCGTGGCGCTACCGTGACCCGGCCGCCCTTTGCTTCTCAGGATGCGTGACGCCCTATTCGGCGATCGCCCATTTCTCCGGATGCGCCTGATAAGGGCCACCGCCGGGAGCAGGCGTCCAGATGAAGTCCTTCAGCCTGGCGGAGGCGACGCCATAGCGTTTCGCCACCCACAGCGGACCCCAGGGCAGTTCCTTGTTCATCACCCTGCAGACTTCCTGGTAGCGACCGTCGCGCTTTGCAGCATTCGTCTCGCCAAGCGCTGCGTCGAGAGCAGCCGTCAGCACCGGCATGCGCACGCGCGCGACGTTCGGGCCGGCCGGCGGGATCTGCTTTTCGTTGAGGCCGACATTGATGCTGCCCGGATCCGGGCCGTTCTGAAGGCCGGCATAGACCATCTGGAACTGCGCGATGTCGGGCGTGGGGTTGAGCACGATGCTGTTATAGGTCGGCGTGTCGACGGCGCGCGGCGTGACGTTGATGCCGACCTGGGCGAGCATCGCCTGGACCGCGGCCATGACATTGGCGGCAAGCGGCGTCGTGTAATAGGTCAGAAGGGTGATCGGCTTGTTGCCGTTGATCTCGTCCCAGCCGGCTTCCTTCAGCAGTTGCTTGGCCTTTTCCGGATCATAGGCATAGGTCTCGATGCCTTTCGGCACCACCTGATCGGCGACATAGGCGCAGTTTGCCGGTTCGGCGGCGCCGCCGTAAAGGCTCTGGATGATCGCATCGCGATTGATCGCATACATCACCGCCTGACGGACCCGAACATCCTTCCAGATGGGTGAGTCGTGGTTGAAACCGAGATAGTTGACGACGAAGGAATTGCCTTCGATGACGCGGAAATCCTTATTGTCGTTGAAAGCCTTCAGATCGTTTGAATCGACGTAGGTGAACTGGATCTCGCCGGCGCGCAATGCGGCGATCGCCGCTGCCGGATTGGCGAAATAGCGGTTGATGATCTTTTCGAGCGCCGGTCTGCCGCCCCGGTAGTCGGTGTTGGCGACAAGTTCGACATATTGATCGGTGACATACTTGCTGAACTTGAACGGCCCGGTGCCGACCGGCGCCGTGGACCACCACGTATTCTTGGCGAGCTGATCGGCTGGGATCTGCGAAAGCGCGTGCTCCGGCAGCATCATCACCTTCGTCAGCGTGTCCATCAGGCTTGCGGACGGGGCCGAGAGCTTGATGACCAGGGTCTTGTCGTCCTTGGCCTCGACCGAGGAAACGGCATTCAGCCGCGCCGCCAGAACGGAGCCGGTCTTGGCGTTCTTGGCGAGCTCGAAGGTGAACTTGGCGTCCTTTGCCGTAAAGGGCTTGCCGTCATGCCATTTCGCATCGGCGAGCATGAAGGTGTAGGTCAATTGGTCGGGGCTGACATCGTAGGACGAGGCGAGCTGGCCGACGACCTTCTCGAGCTTCTCGTCATAGGCCACTAGCGGCTCGAAATAGACGCTGAGCCATGTGAAGCCGCCCGTCGCGGCGAGCGGATTGAAATTGCCCTGGAAACCACCAGGCCCGACATCGAAGCCGCCCGACAGCGTGGCCGCCTGCGCGGGGCCTGTGAAAGCCGGGGCGACGGTCGTCGCCATCAAAGCAGTGAATGCGATGGCCGATGATAGTGTTTGCAGTCGTTTCATTGTGCTCCTCCCAGATTTGCACTTTTCTTGTTGGCTGCGATCACCCGGGAAATGCCGTCATAATGGCGATCCAGGCGCTTCTGCGCTTCCGCAACGTCCTTCGCTTCGATCGCGTCGACGATCGCCGCGTGATCCCTCCAGGTGGCGACGGGGTCGACATTGTCGAGGTTGACGAAATCGGACGCCTTGTAGAAGGCGAGCCAGAACACATCGATCAGCCGGGCAAGGGTCACGTTGTTCTGGCAGCGGAAGAGCAGGTTATGAAAAAGCTGGTCTTCGTCGGCAAAGGACTGCCCACGTTCCGCATGGATCCGCATGCGCTCCACCGTTGCGCGCAATTCGGCGATATCGTCGTCGCCGATCAATTCAAGCGTCTTGCCGATCAGCCCGACTTCGAGAGTCCGGCGGATCTCGATCACTTCTTCGATCTGGCGCAACGCGCCGCCGAGGCCATAAGCGAGATTGTCGAGCAGCGGCTCGAATGAGAACGCCTTCACGAAGATGCCGACACCCCGGCGCGATTCCAGCACACCCAGCGATTCCAATGCCTTGATGCCTTCGCGCAGGGAATTACGGCTGACGCCGAGCTGGTTTGCCAAGTCGGATTCAGCCGGAAGCAGCGTGCCCGGTTTCAGCCCGTTGTCGCTGATATAGGCGCGCAGGCTCTCCTGCACGGAGACGTGAAGAAGAGGCGCACGGGTAAGCGGCTTCATGGATTTCAGCGGCATGCCTTGTCATTCCCGTCTGCGATGAAGATGCCACAGACATATCCACTTGTAGGATATCCGTCAAATGGATTCGTCCGCTGCTGGAGTGTCAGCGGTAGGCATGGTGGTGATCGGAGGATTGCCGCCCGTTGCGACAGATCCGCGGCTTGTGTCCGAGTGAATGGCGGAAGACTAAACGAACGGCCTGCCGCCGACCCTCAGTCGGGTTGCGGTGGAGCGGTCGTTTCCCCCTGCGAAAGCGCGCAGGCGAGCAAGATGGGATGTCCGATGCCGGGCGTCGGTTGCTTGTTCAAAAGAACCGCGACTGCCGCAGCAGCGATCTTTTGGATCGGCTGTTTGACGGTGGTCAGCCGCGGCGTGGTCATGCTCGCGAGCGGGATGCCGTCGAATCCGACGATGGAAAGGGCTGCGGGTATCGGTATTCCCAGATCATGTGCCGCTCTCATGCAGCCGATCGCCTGCTGATCCGAACTTGCAAAGATCGCGGTCGGCCGTTCGCTGCGGGCGCGTGCCAGCAGATAGTTTCCCGCCGATCGTCCGCTTTCATAATCGAAAGCCGCCTCGGCAATCAGCGGCGACCCTATTTGTCCGCCGTCGTCGGGCTGCCCCATGGCGTCGAGGTAACCTTTGAGGCGATCGTTGGCAGGCACGGAATGTCTGGGGCCGGAGATGAAGCCGATGCGGCGATGACCAAGCTGCAAAAGATGCTCGACGCCGAGACGTACGCCCGCGCGGTGGTCCGAGGCGATGCCGGAATATCCGGGCATGAGACGGTCGACGACGACGATCGGCAATCCCTTCGGCAGCTTGAGCGTATGGAAATCATTGCTGGGAACGAGGATGATGCCGTCGACTTTCCGGCTTGTCAGCTGCCCGATCCGGTCTGCTTCCTTGGCCGCATCGTCAAAAGACGTCATGACGATGATGTTGTAGCCATGGCTTGCCCCAGCCTGTTCGGCGGACTGCACGAGTTCCGAGAAGAACGGATTGGTGAGATCGGGAATGACGATGCCGATCAGGCGGCTGACCTTGCTGCGCATGCTTCGCGCCGACGGGTCGGGCATATAGCCGAGCTCGTCGATAATGCGTCTGACGCGTGCCCTCAGCTCATCGGACACGGCGGGGTGGTCATTCAGGACTCGCGAGACGGTCCCGGTGGAAACGCCGGCAAATTTGGCAACGTCTCGAATTCCGACCTTTGGCATAATGGAAGAACATGTCCCTTCATTTCAGTCTCGGGGACGTGGAGGCACCCGATCGGGCTTCAGCTAATGGTCTCCATCGCCTTCGTCAAAGGGCCGCAGTCAATTTGACGGCGTCTGCATAACACGAGAAACGCCGGCATTCAATGGAAACGGTTCACCCTTGATTCTTGAGAAGGTCAGGATTGCTGCCGCTTCCGCCTGGTTCTGCCAATTTTCGCCGCCTTGACAATCTCGCGGGCCGTTGTTACCCAAGTGACGTTGGAAACGGTTCATTAGCGAAGGCACTCAGGTGAGGATAGGCCCGGAACCGTTCGGAGGAGAGAAATGTCCCAATATACGAAGCGTGATTCCGTCCTGATGCGTGCGCCGCGCCGTGCGGCATTGAAGCTTGGACTTGCCGGCACCTTGGTGCTCGCACTGTCTTGCGGCGTGTCGCCCGCTTTTGCAGCCGGCAAGCCGAAGGTCGGCCTGATCATGAAGTCTTTGTCCAATGAGTTCTTCAAGCAGATGAAGGCTGGCGCCGACAAGTATGCGGCCGAGAACAAGGACAAGTTCGACTTCAAGGCCGTCGGCATGAAGGACGAGCGCGATTTTGCCGCCCAGGTCGATGCCGTCGAAAACTTCGTGACGCAGAAATACGACATCATCGTCGTCGCCCCGGCCGATTCGAAGGCTATGGCCACGCCGCTTGCAAAGGCCGTGAAATCAGGCGTCAAGGTCATCAATATCGACGTGCCGCTCGATGCCGATGCCAAGAAGGCAGCCGGCATCGACCTGGCATTCTTCGGCCCCGACAACCGCGAAGGCGCCAAGCTCGCCGGCGATGCTCTGGCAAAGGATCTGGGGGCGGGCGCGAAGGTCGTCATTCTCGAGGGCAATCCTGAGGCCGACAATGCCAAGGAACGCAAGGAAGGCTTCATGGACTCCGTCAAGTCGGGCAAGCTTGAACTTCTCGACAGCAAGACCGCCCATTGGGAGACGGAAGAAGCCAACACCGTCATGACGAATTTCCTGACGAAGTATAAGGATATCCAGGGTGTCATGGCGGCCAACGACTCCATGGCGCTTGGCGTTGTCAAGGCCCTTGATGCAACCGGCCAGGCCGGCAAGATCAAGGTCGTCGGCTTCGACAACATCCCGCCGGTGCAGCCGCTGATCAAGGACGGCAAGATGCTTGCCACCGTCGAGCAATATGGCGCGCAGATGGCGGTCATGGGCATCGACTATGGTATGCGGGAACTTGCCGGCGAAAAATTCACCGGCTGGGTCAAGACCGACATCAAGCTCGTTACGTCAGGCGACCTTAGATAATCGACATCGCCGACCAGTTTAAGCGAAAGGAAGCGCCGGCCGCCGCCGGCGTTGACCGCTGCCACCCGACTGCATGGTGATCACTCCGACGGGGCTCGTTGCGGGCTTTCGGAGTGCGCATGTGTGGGTGATGGCCAAGGAACTCAAACGGATCATGCACGAGGTGGACGTGTCGGACGCAGCAGATGACCACATCCTGAAGCTGGAGGGGATCGGCAAGCGCTTCCCGGGCGTCGTCGCGCTCAGGAATGTTTCCATGCGGATTGGCCGCGGCAAGGGCCACGTCCTGCTCGGCGAGAATGGCGCAGGCAAGTCGACCCTGATCAACCTGCTGGGCGGTGTGTTCAAGCCGGACGATGGCCACATTTCGTTCGACGGCAAGCCCTATCATCCTGCCTCGCCGCTGGAGGCCTTCAAGGCCGGCATTCGCGTCATCCACCAGGAACTCCACCCCCTTTCCAATCTCAGCGTCGCTGAAAATCTCCTCTTCGAGCATCTTCCGCGTCGATACGGGCTGGTGGATTACAAGCAAATGAACCGTCGGGCGAGCGAACTGCTGGCGGAAGTCGGTCTCGATGTGGCGCCGACGACGCTCGCCAGTCGCCTCAGCGTCGCGCAGTTGCAACTGCTCGAGATCGCCAAGGCGCTCTGCTATGAAAGCAAGCTGCTCGTTCTCGACGAGCCGACGGCAACGTTGACGTCCAAGGAAGTCGATCGGCTATTCGAAATTCTGAAGCGGCTGAAGGCGCGCGGTGTGACGACCCTCTATATATCGCACAGGCTCGAGGAGATTTTCGAAGTCGGAGATGACGTCACGGTGCTGCGTGATGGCCAGCATGTGATCACGCGTCCCCTGTCCGGATTGGCCATCCCCGACATCGTTGAGCTGATGGTCGGGCGAACGCTCTCGGATCACGGCGTCTTTCGCAGTGACAGCGCGGTGTTCGGCGAGGCGCTCGGTGTCTCCGGTCTGAAAGTGACACGAAACAGCCCGGAATTGTCGTTTTCGGTGGCCAAGGGCGAAATCGTCGGCATTGCCGGCCTTGTCGGCAGCGGCCGGACGGAGGCGGTCCGCGCCATATTCGGCGCTGACGTCAAAGCCGGCGGCGAAATCCGCATCGACGGAGAGCCGGTTGCGATCAATGCGCCGAAAGATGCGGTTGCCGCCGGCCTGTGCCTGGCGACGGAAGACCGCAAGCTGCAGGGCCTGATGCTCGACATGAGCTGCGCGGAAAACACCACGGTCACCGACCTCGGCAAGATCTCCCGCAAGGGGCTGATCAGCCGCAGGATGGAGAACGAAAACGCGCAGCGTCTTGTGCGGGAGCTACGCATCAAAACGCCATCCGTCCATCAGCTGGTCAGAACGTTTTCGGGCGGCAACCAGCAGAAGGTGGTCATTGCCAAATGGCTGTTCCGCGGTCCCAAGGTGCTGATTTTCGATGAGCCGACCCGCGGCATCGATGTCGGCGCCAAGGCTGAAATCTACGAGCTTCTCTGGAAGTTTGCCGCTGAAGGAAAGGGTGTTCTGGTCGTATCCTCGGATCTGCCGGAGCTCATCGGCATCTGCCATCGCATCATCGTCCTGTCGGACGGCAAGATCGCCGGCGAAATCGCGCGGGATCAATTCGAAGAGAGCAGGATCCTCTCACTTGCTTACAAGGAGTATAGTCGTGTCCGGCAACATTGAAACCAAGATCGAAGCGAAAGAGACAGGCTTCTGGGACAAGCTGATCCGGATCTCGATGAAAGAGGCAGGCGTTGCCATCGCCCTCGTCGTGATCGTCATCTTCTTCTCGGCGACGGCGCCCTATTTCGCGACGCCGGAGAATTTCCTGAAAATCTTCGTTCAGATTGCCATCAACACCGTGCTTGCTTCGGGCATGACCTTTGTCATCCTGGTCGGCGGCATCGACCTTTCGGTGGGCTCGCTGCTGGCCCTTTGCACGGTGATCGGCGCGACGATCATGATCGACCCCAGGTTCTCCCCCTGGCAGGCGATCGTGCTCGCTTCGCTCGCCTCGATGGGCACCGGCGCGCTCCTTGGCGCCATCAACGGCTGGGTCTGCGAAAAGTGGAAGCTGCCGTCCTTCATCGTCACGCTCGGCATGCTGAATGTCGCCAGCGGCCTGGCACGCGTCGTCAGCGACAACTCCACCATCACCGGCCTGCCGCAGCCCTTCGTCGATTTCGGAAATCTGATCTTCTGGGGCATCTTCCCGTCGATCTTTCTGATTGCGATCGTCGTCGTCCTCGTCGGCTGGTTCGTGCTGCGTTACACCGTGTTCGGGCGTTTCGTCTTCGCAATCGGCACCAACGAAGAAGCTGTGCGGCTGTCGGGGCACGAGCCGAAACGCTATAAGATCGCGGTGTTCACCATCTCGGGCCTGACCGCCGGCATCGCCGCCATGGTCTATCTGCTCCGCCTCAATGTCGGCAGTCCGGTTGCAGGCATCGGCTATGAATTGAACGCGATCGCTGCGGTCATCATCGGCGGCACCAGCCTCTCGGGCGGCAAGGGCTCGATCGTTGGAACTCTGGTCGGTGCCTGCATTCTGCAGGTGCTGTCGACGGGACTGCAGTTGCTGGGCGCCGATGACAACATCAAGCCGATCGTCATCGGCGCCGTCATCGTGCTTGCCGTCATCCTCGACAGTTATCGCGGCCGGTTGATGCGGATACTCGAAACGCGGTGACCGATCGCAAGGCTTCTGAGATCTCATGGCGGATGCGAAGTCAAGGCAGGCCGTCAAACTCCTGCCACAAGCCCTGCATTAATTCGACGCGAGGGCATAGGTCCTGGATCGGAATTGATTTAAGGATAATGCTGCAGCCGCTCAAAGCCTAGCCGCACCCTTGGCGCATCTGACAGATGCGCGGCGCTGCGGTAAGCGCGTCGATGGAGATCCGATGCCCGCAGTCCTGCGAAAAAAAGTTCACGGCACGTCCACGCGGGCTGAGGTCATCGACGGTGCAGAGGATATCGGCCTCGCCTATCAGGTGTTTTCCGATACGGTGGTCGAAGACGTCATCGTCAAGAACTCGCCTCGTGGCTTCAAGTTTCACAATGGCAACAACCTCGTCGTCAGGCGCTGCGAAACGGAGAATGTCAAGGGCGATGGCATTTATCTGACGAAGACGAAGAACGTTCTTCTGGAAAACAACCGTATGGGGGCGGCTCCGGGCGAGGGCGCGGACTGCTGCCAGTTTGCCTATCAGAACAGCGACGACAATATCAGTTCG
This sequence comes from Rhizobium sp. CNPSo 3670, assembly GCF_057784555.1. NCBI lineage: Bacteria > Pseudomonadati > Pseudomonadota > Alphaproteobacteria > Hyphomicrobiales > Rhizobiaceae > Rhizobium > Rhizobium sp. CNPSo 3670. The sequence goes on along the minus strand of NZ_JBXSOL010000008.1, from coordinate 129,650 downwards.
GACGTCGTGATCCGCGGCAACCTGTTCCTGCAGTCGCCGACGAGCACCTCGAACAAAGGGGCCCTGGTCTGCGACAAAACCCGGAAATATCTCGTCGAGTACAATTTCATCGGCGGCAAGAACTTCTCCTTTTCATCGATCGGCGACGATGCCGTGGTGCGCAGCAACATCATGCGCGACGGCAGAATGAACGACTATTCCTTCGGCTACGGCATCGGCGACAAGGCTGATCATGCCGGCCATCACGTCTATGACAACTGGATCGAGAACAACAATCGCGGGATCAGCCTGAGCGGCTTTTCCGACCAGGAGCTGGCCTTTCGCAAGGATATCGACATCCACGACAACGTCATCAGCGGATGCGACATTGCCTTCTTCGCCAACCGTTCGTGGTCGGGGAGCCTCCGGCGCAACATATTCATGCGATGCGGGCAGGACATGATTCTCTCGGGAAAGGGCAAAGCCACCGCCGGCGAGATCGACGGCAATTACCGCAATGACGGCAGCTTCTTGAACCTTGTGGCGCCGCCCCTCCGCTTCAATTCCGACGGCAGGGCCTCCGTCGCTTCGGGGGAATGGACATCCGAACCCGATGAGATCGCTATCCAGTGGCGCGACAAGGGAGTTGATATTCCTGGCGCCAACCGGCCGTCGATTACCGTCGAGCCCGGCATGGAATTGTCTTGCGTGCTGTTGGCCCGTAAGGGCCGCAATTGGATGCTCGCAATCGCCGAAACCGCCTATGACGAGTTCACGCCGCGTGCATGGGAGGAAAAGAAGCTGCCGTGGCAGAAGCGGTATCTCTCGATCTAAGCCAAGTGCTGCCTGCCATGCCTGGCCTGGAACCGAAGACCGGTTTTTGCCGTTGATTGCCAATGTTCCGTCGGTCCGGGAGGGCAGGACAGTTATGGCACGTCAGACGTTCTGGAAAGGATATCTCAAGCTCTCGCTCGTCACCGCCTCCGTCTCGCTGACGCCGGCGACGACCGAAGGCAACAAGGTGCGTTTTCACGTCCTCAATCGCGAGACAAAAAATCGTGTCGAAAGCCGTTATGTCGACAGCGTTACCCATAAACCGGTGGCTGACCGGGACCAGGTGAAGGGTTACCCGCGCGGCGAGGACGACTATATCATTCTTGAGGACGAGGAGATCGAGGAAGTCGGGCTCGAAAGCACTCGGACCATCGATATCGAGAGTTTCGTCCCGCGCGGCTCGATCGATTGGATCTGGTACGACAAGCCGCATTTTCTGGCGCCGGAGGACAAGGTCGGCGTGGAAGCCTTCTGCGTCATCCGCGAAGCGATGAAGGCAAACGACGTCGTCGGCATTGCCCGCCTGGTTCTCTATCGCCGCGAGCGTGCCGCGCTCCTGGAGCCGCAAGGCAAGGGCATCGTGCTCTGGACCCTGCGTTACGGCGACGAGGTGCGCAAACCCTCGACCGAAATCGACGACAAGGCGGATATCGACGGCAAGCTGCTGACGCTGATGAAGCGGCTGGTGAAGGAAGAGACGAAGGATTGGGGCCTGACCATGGTGCAGGACCCGATCCAGAAGCAGCTGAAATCGATGATCCGCAACAAGCAGAAGAGCCTGAAGAAGGCGGCGCCCGCCAAGAAAACCGCACCGGTAAAGTCGACCGGCAACGTCATCAACATCATGGATGCGCTGAAGAAGAGCCTGACGGCGGAAGGCGGGCGGAAGCCGCGCTAGATTTGGGGGCTTCTTCTACCGCTTCTTCTTTTCCAACGGCTTCGCCGCGGCGAAAAATCCGTCCCAGGGATCTTGCGGCAAAGCGTCGAGCCGGGTTGGCGTATTATCAACGGTGAAATAGGCCGGCCCGACGTCGGCCGTGAGTTCGCTCCATTCCAGCGGCATCGAGACTGCGGCGCCCGGCCGTGCCCGTGTCGAATAGGGCGCGACCGCCGTATTGCCGCGACCGTTGCGGAGATAGTCGATGAAGATCTTCCCCTTTCGCTTGGCCTTCGTCGCCGTCGCCAGATAGCGGTCGGGATCGTCGGCGGACATGCTGTCGGCAAGCCACTTGGCGAACCCCTTCACCTCGGCCCAGCCGGCCTTCGGCGTGAGCGGGGTCACCACATGCAGTCCCTTGCCGCCCGAGGTCTTGACGAAGGCGGCGAGGCCTTCGGCCTCCAGCCGCTCCTTCAATTGGTAAGCAGCGGCGATCACATCTGCCCACGCCACCTCGTCATCGGGATCGAGGTCCATGGTGATCATATCGGGCTTTTCCCAATTGCCGGTCGTTGCGCCCCAGGGGTGGATTTCAAGCGTGGCCGATTGCACCAGCGCCACGATGCCGTCGAAATCGGTAATTCTGAGCAGCTTCTCCCCCTGCTTGTCCTTAGGGTCGGTAATCTCCTGGATATGCGGGTTCATGCCCTTCCAGGCGTGCTTCTGGAAAAACCGCTGTCGGCCGTTGATCCCGTCCGGCAGGCGCAGGAGCGCCAGCGGCCGGTTGACGACATAAGGCGCCATGAAGCGCCAGACCTGGGCGTAGTAATTCGCCAGCCCTTCCTTGGTAACACCCTCGTCCGGCCAGTAGATGCGGTCGGGATGGGTGAGTGTCACAGCCGATTTCGGCAGGGCAGGGGCCATGGTCTTTTCCGTCTCACGCGTCACGTCCTTTGCAGGCTTGTCTTCCCGCAAGCCGCGGAAAGCCGCATGGCGCAGATTGCCATCGGCCGACCAAGCGCGGAACTCAACCTCGCCGACCAGCTGCGGTTTGACATAGATCAGCCCGCGCCGCTCCTCTGATGTCAGCTTGTCGTCGAATGAACTCTCGTTCTGCGTCAGACGCGACAGTTTCTCATAGAGCATCTGCGCAGTTGCCGCTGTATATGCGGTGCCGACGCGCCCGACATGTTTGAGTTCGCCGTCCTGGTAATAGCCCATCGCCAGCGAGCCGATCGCATTCTTCATCGAGGTCGACGGCACGTAGCCGCCGATGACGAACTCCTGCCGGTGCGAACATTTCGATTTGATCCAATCGCCTTTGCGTCCCGAGTTGTATTTGCTGCCGCGCAGTTTGGAAATCACTCCTTCGAGGCTGAGCCGGCAGGCATGGTCGAGCACCAGGCCGCCGCTTTCGTTGAAATGCCCGCTGTAGCGCAGCTTATCATTATCACCGGGCAGCACGCTTTCGAGCAGCTGCTTGCGATCGGTGAGCGCTGCATTCAGCAGATTATATCCGTCGAGGTGAAGAAGATCGAAGGCATAGAAGGCGAAGCGATCATCGCGGCCTTCACTCAGATCGTGCTGCAGTGCCGAGAAGTCCGAGGCGCCGCTATCGCGCTCAACGACGATTTCGCCGTCGATCACCGCCGATTTCACGGGCAGGGCGGCAAAGGCCGCGACTACCTGCTTGCCGAATTTGTCCGTCCAGTCGAGGCCGCTGCGGGTCAACATCTTGACCTCGCCGTTCTCGACCCTGACCTGCAGACGGTAGCCGTCGAACTTTATTTCGTGGATCCAGCGATCGCCAGCCGGGGGCTTCGGTTTCAATTTGGCAAGCGCCGGCTCGATGAAATCGGGCATGGCGCCCTTGCGAGCACCCTTCGGCCACTCGCGTCCTCGCGGTGCTGGGGATTTGTCCTTCGACGCCGCTTTCTTGGCGGCGGCCGGCCTGCCGTCTTTCGACTTGGACTTCCAAGTCGCGTCCGGATTTTCCGCCACCTCTTCGAGTTGGCGGCCGGTCTTTGCCGATTCCGGCCGCTCCTCGAGAATATCGCCGTCGTGGCGCGCCTCGGCGTCATCTCCCTTGATCAACAGCCAGTTCTCCCGCTTTTCCCCGGGGCGCCCATGCATGCGCACGAGGTGCCAGCGACCCTTCAGCTTCTCGCCGTCGAGCTCGAATTCCATATGGCCCTCGCGATAGTCCTTCTGCGCATCGCCGAGCGGCGTCCACGTGCCGCGATCCCAGACGATGACAGTGCCGCCGCCATATTGTCCTTTTGGAATGATGCCTTCGAAATCGCCGTAGGACAGCGGGTGGTCTTCAACGTGTACGGCAAGACGCTTGTCCTCCGGGTTGAGACTCGGACCTTTGGTGACAGCCCAGCTCTTCAGCACTCCATCCATCTCCAGCCTGAAGTCGTAGTGCAGCCTCGTTGCGTCATGCTTCTGAATGACGAAACTGTTGCCGCTCGCGCGGCCTTTGAGGCCGCGCGGCTCCGGAGTGAGTTTGAAATTGCGCTTCGCCTCATAGGTCTCGAGGGCCATCTCAGCCTGCCTTCTTCCTTTGGCTGTCGCCGCGCCCCGGAGCCTTCTTTTTTGCCGGAGCCTTCTGCGCCGCCTTGCCGCTCAGCTTGGCGCTTTGGCGCAGCGCCTCCATCAGGTCGACGACCTTGCCTTCGGGCGTCGGTTTCTTCTTGGGTGGTGCCCGGCCCTCGATCTTCGCCTTCACCAGTTCGACGAGTGCCGCTTCGTAGCGGTCCTCATAGGCGCTCGGATCGAAGCTGCCGCGCTTGGTTTCGATGATGTGACCGGCGAGTTCGAGCATTTCCTTGTCAAACTTGATGTCGGGAATGTCTTTGAAGACCGCGTCTGCCGAGCGCACCTCGTAGTCGAAGTTCAGCATGGTCGCGATGATGTGGCTCTCATGAGGCCGGATCAGCAGCGTTCGGTTGCGCCGGAAAAGCACGGCTTCGGCGAGCGCCGCGACCTTGCTGTCGCGCATACTGCGGACGATCAGCGACAGCGCTTCTTCATCATGTTCGCCGACGGGCGCGAGGTAATAGGGACGATCGAAATAGAGCTTGTCGATATCGTCATAGCCGATGAAAGCTTTGACGTTGAGCACCTTGTGACTTTCCGGCATGATCTCCGCGATTTCGTCGCCTTCTATGACGATATAGTCGCCACTCTCCATCTGGTAGCCCTTCACCTGATCGTCCCGCTCGACCGGTTTGCCGGACTCGCTGTCGACGAATTGCCGTTCCACCCGATGGCCGGTCCTGCGGTTGATGATGTTGAAGGAAACGCGGTCGGAGGAGGAGATGGCGGTATAGAGCCCTACAGCGCAAGCAAGGTCGCCCACCTTCAGATGACCTTTCCAGCTTGCCCGCGCGGTCATGCCATCCTCCGCTGAAAATCACAGACGACCGTTGCTCTTGTCGGTTTCGAGCTCCTGGAACGCCCATCCGCCATCGGGCGAGGGATATGCAAGCAACGCGTCGCCGTCGCCGATTTTCTGACGTGACGCAGCATCCTTGGCGTGGACAATCGCTTCCTCGGCCGTCGCATAGGTTTCCGACAGCGTGTCGCCGAGCTTGTAAGCCCAGCCATTGTCATGCGGCACAACCTGATAGGTGATATCGGCCATTTCGGATCTCCTCTTTGCAGTTCGATGGGGAGTTATGATGTCGGCCGAAAACCGCGCACAGTTTTCGGCATTACCCCTGGTCCCGATTTGGTTTGCGCCTTTCGTCAAGCGCGATGATTTTCTCCAGGGAGGCGATGTCCTCACTGGTGACGACGGGGACCGGATCGGACGCGATCGCCTCCAGCACCTCCTGCGAGATGGCGCCATTGCGGATCGCCCATTCCAGCGTCTCGCGCGTTTCCCGCTCGGCCTTCAGCTGTGCATAGAGCGCGACGATCAGCCGGTCGCGGGCGTCCATCCGCCGGTCCTGACGATGCATGTTGCGGGCATGCGGCATCGCTGTGCACCTTTGTCACTGATCTCGTTCAGGTGTAATCAACCGATGACGGATGGAAAGGTTCCGTTACCAGGCGTTGCGGCGCCGTTGCGGGCCGCGGCGCAACTCGCTATCTCTGCGAGGCTATTCTCAGAGGATTTCTTCATGGCCAACCTCAAGGCACGCCCCCGTCCGACCGGCGCCATCGCCACCCTCGGCCGTACCGGCTTTCCGCATGTCACGTCCACCACCAAGGGTGAGATCGATATCGTCACCGCCCCCTCTCAGCCGGGCTTCAGCCCGCTCGATCTGCTCTATGCCTCGCTCTCGGCTTGTCTCGTGCTCAGCGCCCGCATTGCAGCCAGTCAGATGGGGGTTCTCGACAGGATCAGCGAGATCACGGCCGATGTCACCGGTGAGAAGGCGGCGGAAGGGCTCTCACGTGTTGCGAAATTCAACATCGTCTTCTCGATCAAGGGCGATGTCGATGAAGAGACCCGCCGCAAGATCGTCGACGCCGCCGAAGACGAGATCTGCACAGTCAGCAACACCATCCGCGGCACTCCCGAATTCTCGACCGTCATATCGAAACAAGACTGATCTTCACAAACATTATAGACAATTGCGGCCGGAGGATTGCGCGAGTTATGTCCGGCTTCTATGCTCGGGGCATCGAAGCAACTGTGCCGGCGATCATGCAGCCCAAGCCTCTGTCGATGTCTGACCAGCCCGTCGTCGCCATCATCGGCGGTGGTGTCTCCGGCGCGGGCGTCGCCTATCATCTCGCCCGTGCAAACGTTGGCGAGCGTCCTGTAATCATGGTCTTCGAGCCGCGGGCGGAGCTCGGCCGCGGTCTTGCCTATGACACGGACGACCCGACCCATCGCATCAATGTTCCCGCCGCCAAGATGAGCCTGCAGCCCGATGATCTGGGCGAGTTCCAGGCCTGGATCGAAGCCCGCGACGCCGTCGCGGACGATCCCGGGGCGAGGCAACCGGACGGCATGCTCTTCCCCCGGCGCCGGCTCTTCGGCGAATATGTCGCCTCGCTTCTGAAGCCATTGCTGGAAGAAGGCGTCGTGCTCCACAACCGCGCCCGCGTGACCGGTCTCGAGCGCCGGGGCGGCCGCTGGTCGATCCGCGACGACAGCGGCGGCATGATGCTGGCCGATATCGTTGCGATCGCCACCAGCCATCCGCCGCCTGCAGCGCCCGGCCGGCTTGCCGCCAGCTTGGCGGCCCATCCCCGCTTCGTCGCCGACACCACCAAGCCGGGCGCGCTCGGCGTGATCGGCCGGCATGACCGGGTGCTGGTCATCGGCAACGGCTTGACCGCCGCCGATGTCATCGCCTCGCTTGCCGAGTGCGGTCACGATGGGGCTGTGACGGCGATCTCGCGCCGCGGCCTGCGCTCGCGCGGGCATGCACCGATGCCGCAGCCGCTCTTCGGCGAGTTCGTCTCCGATGCGGCACATTCCGCCGTTTCACTGTTGAGAAGAATCCGCGCCGCCATAAGAGCTGCGGAAGCGCAGGGCATATGCTGGCATGGTGTGATCGATCAGGTGCGGGCGCAGGGACACGATCTCTGGCAGGCGCTGCCGATTGCCGAACGGCGCCGTATTGTCCGACATCTGCGCCCCTATTGGGATGTGCATCGGTTCCGCATCGCGCCGCAGGTGGAAGCCGTGCTCGACGCGGCGATTGCCGCCGGCCGTCTGGAGATCGTTGCCGGGACGGTCGCCGATGCGCGCATTGAAGGTGAGCTTGTTCTTTGCACCCTGCAGCCGCGCTATCAACGTCAGCAGTTGGAGCGGAGCTATGACGCCGTCGTCGTCACCACCGGCCCGGCGCATGGCGGCATTCTCGAAACCCAGCCTTGGCTCGCGGCGCTTGCCGCAAACGGCCACCTGTCACTTGATCCCACAGGCCTCGGCCTTGCCTGCACCGAGCAGTCGGAGGCGATCGGCCCGTCGGGCAAGGCGGACCCTTCGTTATTGATCTCCGGCCCGCTGGCCCGCGGCACTTTCGGCGAACTGATGGGTCTGCCGCAGGTGACCGAGCATGCCTTCTTTGTTGCAGGGGAAATTGCCGCAAAGCTGCGGCAGGCCGCGACGAACACCCGCCCGGCCTGATTTTCCGTTCTGATGTCGTTCTTCGACTGTCGCCGGCGGTCGACTTCTGCTACGCACTTGGCAGTCAATGGCCCGCGGCCGGTCTGCGGGAAATCAGAAATATCGAGATCATGTCGCAGACTGCTTCCACCTTCTCTGAAGCCTCGCCTTCCAATCGTCTGGCGCTTGCCGCGCTTGTTGTCGGCGGGGCGGCGATCGGCGGTTCGCCGATCTTCGTTCGCCTGTCTGAAGTCGGGCCGATGGCTACTGCCTTCTGGCGTGTGGCGTTGGCGCTGATCCCGATCTTCATCGTCTCGTTCATGAAGAAGACGGGGCCGAAGCCGCAAAGCCTTTCCGATTATGCCCTGCTGGCTCTTCCCGGCCTCATGCTGGCGCTCGACCTCGCCGCCTGGCATCTTTCGCTCACCATGACGTCGGTGGCCAACGCGACGCTGCTTGCAAACCTCGCGCCTGTTTTCGTCACGCTGATCGCCGTTCTGTTTTTTAAGGCGCGAACCAGCGGCGTTTTCCTGCTGGGGCTGGTCCTGGCGCTCGCCGGTGTCGTTACCTTAAAAGGCGGACCGGCAGGGCTCGGCCACGGGGATTTGGGCGGCGACGGCACCGCGATGATCGCCGCTTTCTTCTATGCCTGCTATATCCTGGCGATCGGCAGGCTGCGCAGCCGGTTCGATACGATCCGCATCATGCTGTGGAGCACGGCATCGGCTGCCGTCTGCATCTTCCCGATAGCCTTCTTCTTCGAAGGGCAGATGCTGCCGGCGACCCTCTACGGTTGGTCGATCCTCTTCGGCCTCGCCTTTATCAGTCATGCCGGCGGGCAGGTGGCGATCACCTATGCGCTGGCCTATCTGCCGCCCGCCTTTTCATCGCTGACGCTGCTGTTGCAGCCGGTCGTCGCCGCAATCCTCGCCTGGGCGCTGCTCGACGAGGCGATCGGGATTATGCAGGCGCTGGGTGCTGCGGTGGTGCTCGCCGGCATCATGGTTGCCCGAACGGCTCGCTCGTCGGTTTGACCGCCTGCTGCTCCAGCGGCGATGGATCATCCCCCATTCTCTGGAGAAGCCACTTCTGAATGATCGGCACATCGGCGTCGCCGAGATCATGGCCGCCGGGGATGACGTCGGAATCGACGGTGGCGCCCGAACTCTTCAGCCTTTCCTCCAGCTCGCTCGCATATTTGCCATAGGCATCCGTCTTGCCGCTGATGACCAGCAGGTCCGTGCCCTTCAGGTCGGCATGCGGATAGTCGCTGAGCACCGGCATGGAGCGCAGCAGCACCGCCTTGTGAACGAGGTTCGGGTGCAGGTAGAGCAGCGAGTTCAACAGGTTGGCGCCGTTGGAATAGCCGACATAGACGATCTTCTTGGGATCAAGGCCATAGGATTTGACGGCCCCTTCGATAAAGGCCGCAAAGGCTTCGGCCTCCGTCTTGATGTCGTTCTGGTCGAAGGAGAAGGGGGTGAGGCGCTTGTACCAGCGCGGAAAACCTTCTTCCGTCGCACGGCCACGAACGCCGAGCAGAGTCGCGCGCGGCGCCGCCTTGTTGAGGAGCGGCATCAGTGTCGTCTCATTGCCGCCCGAGCCGTGCAGCAGCACGAAGACACTGCCGTCGGGATTCGGCGGCGTATAGAAGCGATGGACGAACGGCAGCTCGCGGTAATTGATGCGCGGCTGGCCGGGCATCGAAAATTGCGGCAGAACCACCTTCAGGTCGTCGAGACTGGTGATCGCTCCCGGCGGCGCGAAGAGCTTGGTGCCGAGGGCTGCGTGCTCTTCGTCAACAGTCATGCCGGGCTTGTCGGTTGCAAGCTCCACCAGCGTGCCGCCGGGCTCGCGGGCATAGAGCGAGCGGAAATACTTGCGGTCGTGCGTGTTGGTCGGCGATGCATCGGTCTTCTCCAACGCCTTGGAAACCGAACGCAGCGCCTCGTCATCGGCGGCTCGGAAGGCGACATGATCGACGGTGCCGGTTCCCGGCGCGCCGGACCAGAAGCCGCGTGCATCGCGCACATCGATGACGTCACCCGATTGTGATACCAGCCTGTCAATCGTGCCGCGGTTGGCCTGGAATCGGTAACCGAAATGGCGCTCGAGGAAGCTGCGGCTCTCGGCTGGCTTTTCCGTCAGCATGGTTGCGCCGCGCACCCGCTTGACGGCATGCTCGACCGGGATCGAGGCGCCATCCCAGACAGCAGTCGATGTGAGGTTCATTGCGCCCGTGAGCTTGAGGATGATATTATCGGGGTCTTTCAACCTGAGAACAGGCTCACCGAATTCATCGGCCGGTCCCTCCGAACGCAGGCCGAAGTTCATGGCGCGCGTCAGCCAAAAGCCGATGCTCGCCGGATCGATCGCCAGTGAAATTTCGCTGATCTGGCCGTAACCCGCCCGACCGGGCGCGCCGTCTTCCCATACGAGGAAGCTGACGAGCGAACCCGGCGTACCTGCCGAATCGCCGTAGAAGAGATGGAGCTGAGTCGCATCCTCGTAGCCGGCCGTTTGCTTGACGAGGCGCATGCCGAGAAAGCCGGCGTAAAAATCCACGTTTGCCTGCACCTTTCGGGTGATGGCTGTAACGTGATGTATGCCTGATACCATCGAGAGCAGTCCTGATTGAAGCGGCGTCGTCAGGAGCGCGAGTATGAGAGCTGCGACAGTCATACCGTTGCCAATGACCACCGCTTAGTTTTGTTCCGCGCAAAGCGCAAGCGAATCGCCGCGCTGCAGCAGTTCCAAATGATCGACATCTTCGAGCGCCTCTTCCAGTTGCTGCAGGGTCGGCGGCTTCACCATATAGGCGCGCGCGCCGAGATTTCTGGCCCGCTGCATGTCGCTCTCATCGCTTGAGGTGCTGAGAATGCAGACGGGAATCCGTTTCAGGCGGGCGTCGGCCGAAAGCGCGTTCAGCACCTCGAAGCCATCCATGATCGGCATGTTGATGTCTAGCAGCATCAGGTCGATCTGCGGCACATCGGCGATGCCGGCGCGCTCTTCCAGCAGCCGCATCGCCTCGCGTCCGTTGGTGGCGACATGAAGGTTGAAGGTCACCTTCTCCCGCCGCATCAGCTTGATCTTCAGGATCTGGATGTCGGCGGGGCTGTCTTCGACCAGCAGTACCTCGGCAAGCCTGCCGGAACCTTCACCCGGCTGCTCCGCCGGCTTCAGGCTGGGCGGAACGGCTGATGCGGCGGGCAGTGCGGGCCGTGCCTCGGCAAGCGGCATCTCAACGATGAAGCTGGCGCCTGGTCCCTTGTCCGGTTCGCACCAGATGGCGCCGCCATGCAGCTGCGCGATGCGGCGGCAGATGGCAAGGCCTAGTCCGGTGCCCTCGATGCCGCGGCCGACGAGCCGTTTGAACGGCTGAAAGATCAGCTCGCGGTGCTGGGGATCGATGCCGGGTCCGTTGTCACGCACCGTCAGGCGGCAGCTACCCCCTCGCGCTTCGCTGGAGATTTGAACCTCCGGAACCTTTTGATCGCAGTAGCGGATGGCATTCGACACCAGGTTCTGCAGAAGCTGGGTCAGCAAAGTCGCATCGCCCATCACTTCCGGCAGCACACCGTGAATGACGACGGCCCCGCGGCTCTCCATCTGCTGGCGCAGATTGTCTTCCACCTGGTTGAGTACATCGGACAGGGAGACCGGCGTCAGCTGCGGCCCGCCATAGGCTTCGAGCTTGGTGAAGTTCGAGACCTTGACGATCAGGTCTTCCATATGGTCGGCGGCGCTCAAGACATAATCGAGCAGCTCGCGGTCTTCGGCCGGAAGCACTGCAGAACCGTGCAGGATCCGGCTGAAGGACTTGATCGTCCTCAACGGCTCCTTCAGGTCATGCGCCATGGCGCGTGTGAAGATCTCAAGCGATTGCCGCTTCTGCTCCAGCTGGGCTTCCAGCATGCCGTGCATGATGGCGTTCTGGATGCAGCGATGCAGCGTTTCGGGTGAAAGGGAATCCTTGGTGAGATAGTCGCGCGCGCCGCTCTTCATCACTTCGACGGCGACGGTTTCGCTGCCTTGGCCGGTCAGCATGATGACGTTGGCGACGGGATCGTCCTCCAAAATATCGGCAAGAACACCGAGCCCGTCGCGCCCCGGCAGCGAATAGTCGAGCAGGATGCAGTTCGGCCGTTTCCGGCTGTTGAGAGCGCGGCCCTCTTCACCCGTCTCCGCCTCGAGGACGGTATAGGCCGTGCTGGAGACGCGGCCCAGAATGCGCCGATAGACCTCGCGGTCGTCGATGTTGTCGTCGATGATGAGAATGCAGCAGTCTTCCGCCAAACCGTCAGTCCTCGAGCGGCAGGATCGCGATTTCGAACCAATATTCCTTTAACCGCTGGATCGCGGCGAAGAGACCGTCGAGATCGACCGGCTTCTGCACATAGGTGTTGGCGCCGAGCGCGTAGCAGCCTTCGATGTCGCGTTCATCGTCTGACGTCGTCAGGATCACCACCGGGATTTTGCGCCAGCCGTCGTTCGACTTGATCGCTTCCAGCGTCTTGCGGCCGTCGAGTCCCGGCATGTTGAGATCGAGCAGGATCAGCCCTGGTTTCGGCACCATCGCGCCGAGCATGTCGAGTGCTTCCTGACCCGAGGCGGCCCAGCGGATCGAGTTGCGCAGGTTGGTGCGTTTGAAGGCCCGCATCGTCGCTTCGAAATCGTCTTCACTGTCTTCGACGATCAAAATCGGTTGCGTGTCACGCTGCTGCATTCTGCCCCTCGCGTTTTCTTCCCAGGGTGAAATAGAACGTAGTGCCGACGCCGACCTCGGACTCCAGCCAGATATCGCCGTTGTGCCGCGCGATGATCTTGCGGACGAAGGTAAGGCCTGCTCCGGTTCCGTCGTCGGAATCCTGCGACTTTTCGAGCCGTTTGAAAATGCGGAAAATATCCTCATGGAATTCCTGGGGTATTCCCTTGCCGTTATCCCTAACGAAAAACACGTTGCGGGCAACCGTGCCGTCCTTGCCGACGAACCGCTCGAGATAGCCGATCGAGACCAGCGGCGCCGGCTTGTCGTTGTACTTGATCGCATTGGTGATGAGATTGCGGAACACTTCGGTCAGCCGCGGCGCGTCGCAGACCACGTCAGGGAGCCGGCCGTCGGTGACGACCCTGGCATGCCGCTCTTCCAGCAGCAGCTCCATCGTCGCGACCACGTCCTTGACGATCAGGCTGATATCGGTGCGTTTGACTGCCAGCTGCTGCCGCCCGAGCCGGGAGAAGTAGAGCAGGTCGTTGACGAGCTTCTCCATCCGCTGGCTCAGACGCACGAGCCGGTTCAGCCGGCGCACGCCGTCCGCGTCGAGCTTGTCCTCATAATCCTCGAGGAGGAAACGCGAGTGGTTGTGCAGGCCGCGCAGCGGTTCCTTCAGGTCATGCGAGGCAATATACGCGAATTCGTCGAGGTCGTGGTTGCTGCGCTCGAGTTCGGCCGTATATGCCTCGAGCTGGGCGAGCGTCGTCTTCATCCGTTCTTCCTGCCGCACGCGCTCGCTGATATCTCGTACGATGCCGACGAATGTCTTGGTCTCGCCGCTGACGACAACGCTGATGGATACTTCGATTGGGAAGACGATGCCGTTCTTGCGCCGCCCGGAGACCATGCGCGTCGTGCCGATGATGCGCTCCTCGCCGGTCTTCCGATAGTGGGCGAGATAGCCGTCATGCTCGGAATGATAAGGCTCAGGCATCAGCATCTTGATGTTCCGGCCGATCGTTTCCTGCGGTGAATAGCCGAACATGCTTTCGGCTGCCGGATTGAAACTCTTGATCGTTCCGCGCCCGTCGATGACGAGGACGGCATCGGGCGTGCTGCGCGCCAGCGCGCCGAAGCGAACGCGTTCGGCTTCCAGGTTGTTGTTGTTGCGCATGAAATAGAAGACGAGAATGGCGATCAGCCAGAGCGTGGCGGCGGTGATGGTGCGATTGGCGATCTCCTGCCAGAATGCCGCCTCGTCATGCCTGACGGCGAAGAAGCCGAGCATGAGGAGCACGGTGCAGGCAAAGGCGAAGAAGAGCGGCGCATTCCTGTTGCCGAACCAGAGCGCCGTCAGCACCAGCGGCACGTAGAGAATGCCGTTGGCAAGGCCGAGCGGCGTATAGAGATCGACGACGAGGCCGGTGAAGCAGACTGCCGCCGGTATCCAGAGCGGAATCTGCGCCCGGTTTGCCGGCTGCATCCACCAGGAGCGGGCAAGCAGGCCCGCGCCGAAAAGCACCATGCCGACCGCCGTGTGCAACGCCATCGCCGCATAGGGACCCCAGCGGTAGCCCTGTTCGGCATCGGTGAGATAGCCGGCGAGCGCGATCATGCCGAGCGTGACGACGACATAGCTCGTCAGCTCCTGCACGACCTGGTTTTTCGACTTCTCCACATGAAGCGAGAGCAGCAGCGAAAGATTGGCAATGAGAAAGATCAGCGCCGTATTGGGGCCCATGCCGCCGCCGATCTCGGCGATGAAATCGGGAGGAATCACCAGGCGGGTGATCAACTGGTCGATGTTATGGACGGCCCGCCCAACCGTAGCGATTTCCACCAGCCGGGCCGCCGCGATCGCCGCTGCGATCCCTGTCATGATCGTTGCCGCTATCCGAGAGCGGCGGCCATCAAGCATCGAGGCCGCAAGCCCAAGGCCGGATAGTATGAAGCAGACCCCGGTGTTGAAGGCCATTGACGGAAAGCCGGGGAAGAGCGAAATGATGAGCTTGATCTGCAACAGCCAGCCGGCAAGGGCGCTCACTCCGAGAAGGAACAGCAGGCAGCCGACTGCAATTGCAAAGGCACGGTAGCGCCGTCGTCTCCGCTGGTCCTGCAGGTCCACGTTGCCCTTATCCTGCACCCGTGTATCCTCTCTCGGTTCGCGCGGCCATTTTTTCCGAAATCGAGGAATACTCAATAGGCAGCGGCCGCCGCCGTCGCGCTTTTTCCGAAATGATTTTTCGATCGGACAGATCGAATTTTCGTGAAATCGCGATATCGTGACGTCGGAAGACAACGAGGTTCATTCGAACAATACCCAGATCACGGTGCCGGATGCCTACGATAGTTTACGTCGACGACAGCAGGGATGATCTTTTCTATCTCGACTATATCCGCAAGAAGCAGCATATAGACGTCGATCTATTTTGTTTCTCGACCGCCGAGACGGCGCTGGAGGCGCTGAAGCAGCGCGTGGCCGAAGGCTGGGCTCCGCCGGAGCTGCTGGTCGCCGATCTCTATATGCCCCTCGACAGCGGCATCAGCCTGGTAAGCACGCTGCGCAGCGATGACCGGTTCAGAACAATGCGTCTCGCTGTCTGCAGCGGGTCGGATGCGGATGAGGATCGCATGCGTGCTTTCGAAGCCGGTGCCGATTTTTACCTTGAGAAGCCGCTTGACCTCGCAGCGATCCTTCTCAATCTGGAAGTGTAGGAAACAGCGGAAGCCGAATGGTGCGTTTCCTGGCGTTGGTCCTGGCGACGTGACGAACCGCAATTGACAAGGCCGAGTGCGCATCCCAAGATGCAACCGAAACGAAACGGACGGAACGTAAAATAAGCGCTGAGAGAGCCGATTGACCCGTGTTCGCCGCCACGAACTTCCAGCCAACCCCTTAGCTGAATGGGCCTGTCGGCTCTCTCGCGCTTACGTCTGGCACTGCCTTCTCGCATTCATGGATGTTGAACGCGGAAGATTTACGACACCCAGGTAAGAATTACTGCCCCTCAGTATATCTGCCCGTGCATCACCTGTAGTTGAGATAATTGATGATATCCGCCTTGTATACCGAAAGTCCCCGTTTCGATATCTCTCATCAACCGTCTCGCAATTTTTGTAGCTGTTCGCGTTTAAGACGTATATCCCAAGATTTGGGGATCGGGGGCATGGCGGGAGGAGAGGAAGAGTGGGAATGAACAATGCCGCGGCAACTCCTTTTCATGCCGGACCGGAGCTGAGCCGAGCGATCAACCGCACCGATTTTTTCCGTCTGCTGAAAGCGGCGGCGCAGCATTACCACTTCGATAATTTCGCGCTTGCCCGCATTTCCGAGGCTTCGGCTCCATTCGGCGAACGCGATATCGTCATCACCAATGTCGCCGAGCGACGGGTTGGCCTGTTCATTGCGACGTTGAGGGAGGCGCTCGGGACCACCCGCGCAAAGAGCGCTCAGTTTCTGGCAACGCCCGTCCATGGCCGGAGCGCGCAGCCGGACACCTATCCCTCCGATCTGCTTTTCAACGAGTTCCGCAGCGGCGTCTTCCTCTTCATTCCGCTGTTCACGCCCGAAGGGCGGCGATATTGTCTCGTGCTGAGCGGCGAGCGTGAAGAGCCGGACCAGGGCGAGATTGCCGACATGCTTCTTGATGCCATGCGCATTTTCGACAAGCTCTACGAGGAAATCCTGACGCAGGAAATGTCCGGGCGGTTGACCCAGCGCGAAGCGGAAATCGTCAAATGGACCAGCGAAGGCAAGACCTCGGCCGAAATCGCCATCATCCTCGGTCTGTCTGAACATACGGTCAATTCGCATATCACTGCGGCCGCGCGCAAGCTCGACGCCGTGAACCGCGTCCACATGGTGGCGATCGCCCTGAGGAATGGTTTGGTTTCGTGAAAATCGGCTTCGGGACTGGGGAAATTGAAATGATCACCAAAACGGTCCGACAGAACGCCGTCAAGGTTCTCTTCGTCGATGACGAGTTCATCGAATTCCGCGCGCTCAAAAAGAAGATCGCCGATCTCTCCGAGCCGGCGGTCGAAGTCGAATATTCGCCGTCGATCGGAGACGCATTGGAAAAGATCCGCGCGGCGCGCTTCGATCTCATCCTGCTCGACAATCGCCTTCTGCCCAATGCCGATTTCCGCGAGACGGTGCCGGAGCTGCGCGGCATCGGCTATACCGGCCCGATCGGCGTCGTCTCGACCGACATATCGGGCGGCTATTTCCAGGAATTCCCGGATTACGGCGTCGACTTTCGCATCGGCAAGGACGAAATCGACGTCCAGACGCTGCAGCACATCATCCGCGAATATGTGCACTACAATGTGCCGGATTTCTGGAAGGACGATTACAGCATTTGAGCCGCGCAAAACAGCGCGAAGGCTTTGCGGTAGCGACATGCGCAAAGGAAGCACGTCCGCCGAATCTGAGATCGCGGTGCGCTTCAAGCACGGCAAACGAGGCTGAGCGATTGCAATATGTGCCTCAGCCGGCGGGAAGGCGGATGGCGAAGTGGCTGCCGTTTTCGTCGGAATGCTCGAGACGGATATCGCCGCCAAGCACCTTCAGAAGTTCCTGCGCCGTCGTCAGGCCGAGGCCGGCGCCAGGGGCTGCCCCCGCCTTCGGTAATTTCCAGAACGGCTCGAAGATCCGCTCTCGATAAGCGGGATCGATGCCAGTGCCGTTATCGGAAATCCGGATGGCCCAGTTCGCCCCCTCTTGCTCCGCCGTCATGGCCACATGCGGCGGCGATGAGCTCCGATAGGTGAGGGCGTTGGACATGAGCTGCCTGAGCACCAAGCCGAACAGCGCCGGGTCGGTGCGGATGGAGGGGAGGTCCCGACTGGCGAACGTCGCGTCGAGAGCCCCCGTCTCCTCGATGAGTTCGCTCCAAATTTTTTCGGCCAAGACCTTCAGGTCGACCTCTTCCAGCGTCACCTGCGGTGCGCCACCGGCAAGGCTCATCAGTGCCTTGGTGAGACGCTGGGCCGCCTGCACCTTTTCCAGGATCATCTTGAGGCTCTGAAGCTGCTCGCTGTCGAGTGTCTCCTCAAGATCGTCGAGCAGCAGCTCGGCATACATGGCGATATGGCGCAGCGGCGATTGCAGGTCGTGCGAGGCGATTGCAAGAAAGCGCTTAATGCGTTCTTCGTTGTCGCCGGCAATATTGGTTTCAAGCGGTTTCGTCGGGTTGGGTGACATCGCGCGGTTTCCCCGATCTCTGATGCATCGTCGCGCTCTCTTTTTCAGCCGCGCGATGGACGCTGTAATAGCTTGAATTGCTGCATAATTTTATCCTGGCAATAGGCAACAATAAAAAGAGAGCGCCGGCTCTGCAACCGGCGCCCTCTTCAAGGATACGTTAACAACCCGTTTTCAGCTCGCCGACTTGCGCGAGCGACCCTCTTCCGGCGGGATGATTTCGGCTGCCGCATCGGTCGCCGTTGCCGCCTTGGCGTGGCGGCGGCGCCAGTCGCCCAGGAACAGCAGGATCGGTGCGGCAATGAAGATCGACGAGGCGCCGGCCACAAGAATGCCGAAGACCATCGGGATCGCAAAGCTGGAGACGGCGCTGCCGCCCCAGATCGCCATCGGCACCAGGGCGAGGAAGGCCGTCGCATTGGTGTAGAGGCTTCGCGCAAGAGTTTCGTTGATCGACTTGTCGATAATCTCGCGCAACGGCATCGACTTGTAGAGCCGCATGTTTTCGCGCATTCGGTCGTAAACAACGACCTTGTCGTTCACCGAATAGCCGACGAGCGTCAGGATGGCTGCGATGGCCGTGAGGTTGAAGTCGAGACCGGTGATTGCGAAGAAGCCGATTGCCTTGGTGACATCGAGCACCAGCGTAACGATGGCGCCTACGGCAAACGGCCATTCGAACCGCGCCCAGATATAGAGCAGCATCGCGATGCTGGCGATCACGACCGATAGGATGCCGGCCGAGGCAAGCTCGCCGCTGACCTTCGGACCGATGACGTCGGTGCCTTCGACGGTAGCGCTCGGATCGATCTTGGCGACTTCGGCCTTCAGCTTGGTCACCGCCGCCGTCTGTGCCTCTTCGCCGCCTTCCTGCCGCTGAGCGCGAACGAGAATGCTGTTGTTGTCGCCGAAGGTCTGCAGCGTGATTTCGCCGAGGCCGAGACTATCGAGACCCTCGCGGAACTTTGCCAGATCGGCCGCCTCCTTCGTCTTGACCGACATCTGGATGCCGCCGCGGAAATCGACGCCGTAGTTCAGGCCGGGATGGATGAAGAGCACGACCGATGCGATCGAAAGCAGCGCCGAAACGGTGACGCCGAAGAAGCGCGCCTTCATGAACTGGATGTGCTTGTCATACGGGCTGAAAGGGATCAACGGCCGGATGTTCAGCACCTTGAACTTGCGGCGGCGGGTAATCTCGATCATCGCGACGCGAACGAACGCGACGGAGGTGAACATCGAGATGATCAGGCCAAGCGCCATGGTCACCGCAAAGCCTCGAACCGGCCCGGAACCGAACCAGAACAGGATCGCCGCAGCGATCAGGGCCGTCATGTTGCCGTCGATAATGGTCGAATAGGCTCGGTTGAAGCCTGTATCGATAGCGGCAAAGGCACCCTTGCCCTTGCGGGTCTCTTCGCGAATACGTTCATTGATAAGGACGTTCGCATCGACCGCAAGGCCGATGCCGAGAACGACGCCTGCAATGCCGGGCAGTGTCAGCGTCGCGCCGACCAGCGTGAGCGCCGAGAAGGTCAGGATCGTGTGGATCAGCAGCGCCACGTTCGCCAGGATGCCCCAGGTGCCGTAGAGCACGAAGATGAAGGCTGCAACAAGGGCGAAACCGACGATGCCGGAATAGATGCCCATCTTGATGGCGTCGGCACCGAGATCGGCGCCGACCGTGCGCTCCTCGATAACGGTCAGCTTGGCGGGCAGGGCGCCGGCGCGCAGCATGGCGGCAAGCGTCGTGGCGCTGTCTGCCGAGAAGTTGCCGGAGATCTGGCCGGAGCCGCCGGTGATCGGCTCGCGGATAACGGGGGCGCTCAGCACCTTGTTGTCGAGGACGATGGCAAAGGGA
The DNA here is from genome assembly GCF_057784555.1 of Rhizobium sp. CNPSo 3670. NCBI lineage: Bacteria > Pseudomonadati > Pseudomonadota > Alphaproteobacteria > Hyphomicrobiales > Rhizobiaceae > Rhizobium > Rhizobium sp. CNPSo 3670. The sequence continues at coordinate 110,100 of NZ_JBXSOL010000008.1, read as the reverse complement.
TTGCCGACATTCTGGCGGGTGATCTCTGCAAAGCGGGTGGCGCCGGCGCTGTCGAAGCGGAAGCTGACGATGGGCTCTCGCGTGTTAGGATCGAAGCTGACGCGGGCATCCGATAGGCGGTCGCCCGATATTTCGACACGGTCGAGAACCGGATAGGATCTGCCTTCGTCGTCCTGCAGCATGGTGACGCCGGGGCCGGGCTGATTGTTCGGCGCCAGCATGTGGAAGGACATCTTTGCCGTGGAGCCGAGAAGTTCGCGCAGGCGCGACGGATCTTGCGCCCCGGGAAGCTGGACGAGCACGCGGTTGCCGCCGATGCGCTGGATGGTCGGCTCGGAGACGCCGACCTGGTCGACACGCTGGCGGATGACTTCAAGGCTCTGCTGGACGGCGTTGTCGACATTGGCGGAGATGCCGGCCGGCGAGAAGCCGACGGTGATGGTTGCTCCGTTTGCGGTGACGTTGAGATCCGCCTGACCGGCGCTGAGGCCGGTGCTGATCGGGTTGGCAAGCGTCTTAAGATCGGTGACTGCCGCGTCGCTCTGCGCGGCATCGGCGAGCGTCACGACGATCTGGTTCTGGCTGCGCACGACGGCCTTGGGCTGGATGCCCTTTTCGCGCAGGACGCGGCGGGCGTCCTGCAGCAGCGATTGCAGCCGCTCCTTGGTCAGATCAGCTTCGTCGACTTCCAGAACGAGGTGCGAACCGCCGCGAAGGTCAAGGCCGAGCGATACCTGCTCATGCGGCAGCCAGGCCGGAATTCGCTGGAGCACGGATTGCGGCAGGGCGTTCGGCAGGGCGATCAATAGCCCGATCACGATGATCACCGTATAGGTGAACACCAGCCATGGTGAATTACGCATGTTGTATTCCTTAGATAATCGAGGGCCGGCGCCCGGGCGCTGGCGGCATGTCGTCAATGGTCGGATGCGCCGCTCGGCGCAGGCCTCAGGCGATGATCGGGGGCGCGCGCGCCTGATGGGTCCTGGAAACTGCCTGATGAAGCGGAGGCTCGAATGCCGCAAGAGGAGCGGCCATGTCCCAGCCGGTAAAGTCGACAGCAGGGGCGGCGGCAAGGGCCGGCGGTCCGGCGTCGTAGGCGGTCTGTTTCGGCGCAAGCCTGCGCTCGGCGGCAAGCACGCCGCGCACGGCATCGCGCGCGCTCAGTTGCGGCGGCTGCGGATCGCGGCCGGAAGAGGAAAGCGTATTGACGGCGGTCGCCGGCGCAATGATGAGATTGCCGCCGAAAAGCAGGCCGATATAGGCAAGAATGGCAAAGAGGAGGGAAAAGGCGATACGGCTCGTCAGACGGTGCTGGTCCAGCTCCACCTCCTCCGTCCCGGCGATGTCACTCCCGTATCGGCTCAAAAGCGCGCCAATCTCTCATTGTCGTTCCGGCGGAGCAGTGCCCGTCGGGATGATTGTAGCAGGCTCCTGCCTGTCTTCATAGGAAACACTCTCATGATGCACTTGAGCGAGCCGGTCAACCATGCCAAGGGCGATTTCGCGTTCGCCCATGATGACGGTGTCGGCGCCGTATTGTTTCAACTCGTCGACCTCGGCGTCGGAATGGGCGCGGGCGACGATAAGGATCGAGGGATTGACGCTGCGCGCCTGCTCGGCGATGCGGCAGGCCTCGAAGGCGTTCGGGATGGCGATGGCGAGGCTGCGTGCAGACGAAAGATTGGCGAGATCGAGCGTTTCCCGCGCCACTGCATTGCCCATGTAGGCTTCGATCCCCTGCGCTTTCAATTCGCCTATGCGCTTGTCGGAATCCTCGATGACGAGGAAGGGCGTGCCTGACGATTTGAGATTCTGTCCGACGATCCTGCCGACTCGGCCGTAACCGATGAGGATTGCGTGGCCGGTAAGCGCGGTCGGACGCACGTCGTCGTCCTCGGGCGGCGCCTGTTCCTGAACGGCACCCACATCGGCGGCGGAAGCCGGCTCGGCCACGGTTTCCTCGCGCCTTGCACCTTCGAGAAGAGGCCGCGCGCGGTCGCAGAGGAAGAACAGCAGTGGATTGACGATGATCGAGATAATGGCGCCGGCAAGGATCAGGTCGCGGCCCTCCTCCGGCAACAGCCCGAGCTCGACGCCGAGAGCGGCGAGAATGAAGGAGAACTCGCCAATCTGACCGAGGCTTGCCGAAATAGTCAGCGCCGTGCCGGGCGGCTTCTTGAAGGCGAGCACGATCAGAAAGGCGGCGACGGATTTGCCAATGACGATGATGAAGACGGTGGCGAGGATCGGCAGCGGTCTGTCGATCAGGATGTTCGGATCGAACAGCATGCCGACCGAGACGAAGAAGAGCACGGCGAAGGCGTCGCGCAGCGGCAGGCTTTCCTGGGCTGCGCGGTGGCTGAGCTCGCTTTCGGCAAGCACCATGCCGGCAAAGAAGGCGCCAAGCGCCAGGGACACGCCGAAGAGTTTGGCCGCGCCGAAGGCGACGCCGAGGGCGATGGCCAACACACCGAGCCGGAAGAGCTCGCGCGAGCCGGCATGGGCAATGCGATGCATCGTCCAGGGAATGAGCTTGCGGCCGAAGACGAGCATCAGAGCCACGAAGAGTGCTACCTTGACCAGCGTCATGGCGATCATGCCGCCGATGCCGAGATCGAGGCCGAACACGCTGTTCAGCCCCGCCGACAGCGGCTCGACGGGACCATGGCCGTCGCCGCCGATGCTGGCTGCAGCCGGGATCAGCACCAGCGCCAGCACCATGGCGAGGTCTTCGACGATCAGCCAGCCGACGGCGATCCTGCCGCGCTCCGTCTCTATGAGCCGGCGCTCCTGCAGAGCCTTGAGGAGCACGACGGTAGAGGCAACTGAAAGCGCCAAGCCGAAAACCAGGCTGCCGCCGGTCGGCCAGCCCATCAATGCACCGAGGCCCCAGCCGAGCAAGGTGGCAAAACCGATCTGCACGACCGCGCCAGGCAGCGCAATGCCGCGCACCGACAGTAGGTCCTTGAGGGAGAAATGCAGCCCGACGCCGAACATCAGCAGGATGACGCCGATTTCGGCAAGCTCCGGCGCGAGGCTCTGATCGGCCACGTAACCCGGAGTATGTGGTCCCACCAGCACACCGGCAATCAGATAGCCGACGAGCGGCGGCATGCGCAGCCGATGAGCAAGGGCGCCGAAGATGAAAGCCAGCACGAGGCCGCCGACGATTGTCGAAATCAAGGGCGTATCGTGCGGCATCACTTCTCCCGATCTGGAAAATTCGTTCGTATTATGACATATATGATCTATATCAACCAATATGGGTACTTTGAGATCATGGGTCAAGGCGCGAGAGAAACAATTCTAAGCCCCGCTCTCTGCCGGGCTGCACGCGGTCTGCTCGACTGGACCCAGAACGAGCTCGCCGAGAAGGCGGCCGTCTCACGCAGCACCATCCGCGATTATGAGGGACGCCACCACGATATCCACCGTGCGACCGAAGCGCAATTGCGCCTCGCCTTTGAGGAAGGCGGCGTCAGGTTCGTTGAGATAGAAGGCGCCGGCACCGGCCTCTGCCTGCCCAATCGACCAGGCTGAAGCCCTCAGGGCGCCAGGCAGACGGCAGAAACCTTGTAAACGTAAAGCGTCTTTCGCTTGTAGTAGCCTGCGGCAGGCAGCCAGCTCTTCAGCAGCTCCGGCGTTTCAGTGGCGCAGGTTAGCGGCGTGTCCGTCAGGAAAAGCACCTTGCCGGCGATGTCGGCGGGCAGGGCGAATTCCTGCTCATAATAGCTCTCCGGCAGGCCTGCGGGTGCGCGCGCATAGATTCTGTAAGATGCATCCCGCAGCGTATAGAAGAGATCAGCGACCATGTCGCGGTTGTCGGTGACGATGATGTCGGTGCCCGCCTGAGCTGCGAGGGCTCCCGCCTCGCGGCTGACCTCGGCGCGCCCGAGATAGCGCTTCATCAATTCGTCGCCGTTCGGCAGCAGCAATTGCTGCGGAAAGATGGTCGCCAGCGGAAAGAGCAGGCTTGCGATGCCGTTGATGGTGAGCGACAGCCTCAGCCCCTTCGGCCACATCCGGTAAAGCAGCCAGACGGCAAGAATGGTCCCCGCGACATAGGCGGTCACGGCCCAGTTGGCATAGGCTTTGGCAACGGTCGCCTGCAGGGTGATCAGCACCACCACCGGCATCGACAGCCAGATCAGCATCTTTTCGCGGTCGTCGCTTCGGCCCTTGATCATTCGATAGACCGCCCACAGCATTGCGAAGAAGATGATCGGCCCGACGACGCCGAATTGGGCGGAGAAGAATTCGAGCCCGCGGCGCAGATTGATGCCGAGATCGCTCCAGTGGGCGATATCCTGCGTGTGGCGCACCGTCGTATTGTCGTGTTGCAGGTTCCACCAGAGGTTCGGCGAGGCGACGACAGCGGCAACCGCGACCGCGATGATGAAGTCCCGGACAGCGATGCGCGCCGCGGGGATGAGGAGGAGGGCGATCGCGCCGCCTGGTACGACGAACAGAACGGCATATTTCGTCAAAAAGGCAAGGCCGACGGCGAGACCCACAACGAGCGCCAGTGCCACAGAGCGCCGCTTCGTCAGGCTGAAATAGGCGAGCAGGGCGACGGCGATGAAGAACAGCAGGATCACGTCGGTCGAGAAGAAAACCGAAGAGAGCGCCACGCCGGGAAGCGTGATGTAGGTGGCGCCCGTCCAGCCCTCGATCTCCGGCCCGACGAAGCGCCTTGCCAGCTTCATCAGCACCAGCGCCGCCACCATGTGGATCAGCGGCCCGGGCAGCCTGATGAAATAGATGGCGTTGGAGCCGGAAAGCTCCGTCATCGCCCGGATCACCCAGGCGATCATCGGCGGTTTTGAATAGTAGCCGAGATCGAGATTCTGCGACCAGAACCAGTACTGTGCTTCGTCGACAAACAGGTCTGTGGCATCGAAATACAGCGTGACGACGCGCCAGAGCGTGAAGCCGAGAACGATGAGAAGACCAGATCTGGGAGACATGAACCGAGTGTTCCGCTGACGTGAAAGGCGCGAGTGCGATTACACCAAAGGCACCGGACTGCCAACGGGGATTGGATCGGCTTGAAGCCAGAGAGGCTTCAGAACACCCGAAGCATCCGGATGTCGCGATTTGCGGCAAGGAAATCGAGGCGGGCGATGGCGGCAAGTATGCCCGTTGCGATCAAACAGGAACCCAATCCGAGAACAATCATTGCTCTGTCCTTGTCGACGTCATGTCTTGGTTGTCGACCGGCCTATAACACGAAGCTTGCGTGTGCCTTGTAGCAGCCGTGCAACTCCGCGGAAGTAATTCCTGCGAACTGCCTTGAATTGCTCCAAAAGCCTGTTCCTGGAAAGACTTATTAACCTTCGGGCAAGGAATTAACCATAAACATTGGGTTACACGTCGGAATGGGAAGATGTGCTCGTTCCCAGCAGGCATGACGCCGTACCGCCGTACCGGGTCGATCCGGTATCCATCTCTTCAGACAGCTTCGAAACATAGCTGATCAGGGGCTTTACCTGCCGGTCGTCGCCGGTGGTGAAGACCGGCTCCGCGCTTGCGTTGATCGAATGCTGCAAAAGTTTTTTGCCGGGCATTCGCCTGGAAAGTGGGTCGGGGACAGGCGTTGAGGCAGGACATGCCATCAGATCAGGCTCGTGGAGCGCAGGCAGGCAGCTTGCGTGATCGCCTGCGTTTTGCCGGTCTCGATGCCGATCAGTGCGAACTGGTGCGCCGTAACCGGCCGGCCCTCGAAGCGCATCTGAAAGCGGGACTGCGCGATCTCTTCCACAGGTTCCAGTCCTATCCCGACGCTGCGCGCAACTTCGAGAGCGACAGACAGGTCGATCGTCTGCATGATCTGCAGTCCTCACATTGGGACGTGCTGACGGATGCCCGCTTCGACAGCCTCTATGCCGAGCGCGTCAAGGTTCTCTCCGACACCGAAAGCAAGATGGGCCTCGACCCGCGTTGGCACGTAGCCGGCCACGGCGTCGTGCTGGAACATGTTCTTTCCGGCCTCGCCGAAGAGATTGCCGGCCGCCCCTTGCTGCCCTCGGCCAAGCGCCGCGCCCGCGAAATTTCCGAGCTGATGACTGCGATCATCCGCATCGTCATGGTCGATGTCGAAATCGCCGTTTCGCTCCGCTTCAATGCGCTACGCGCTGCCCAGAGCCGCGCGCTTGCCGATCAGCGCGCCGAAAGTGAAGCGGAGATCGCCCGGATATTCGGCGACGTCATCGAAGGCCTCGCCGCCCGCGACCTAACGCGGCGCGCGCCTGTCGACGCCGACGGTGCCTATGCCGGGATCGCCGCCGCCCTGAACGGCGCCTTGGATGGCCTCCAGGCAGAATTCGCCGCCATGACCGAACGCACTGATAAGGCCGAGACGGCGACCGCCTCGCTTGCTGGCCAGTCGCGGCAGTTCGCCGGCACGGCGTCCGGCCAGGCCGAGCGGCTGCAGCTTTCCGCCGCTATCCTTGCCGGCATTGCCGGAAGCGTGCGCGACGGCGCCGCCGACAGCCGCGCCGCCGAACAGGCGGCCGCCTCTACCCGCGCTGCGGTCGAGCAAAGCGGCGAGGTCGTCGGCCGCGCGATCAGCGCAATGGCCGATATCGAGCAGTCGGCCGAGAAGATCGGCCAGATCATCGGCGCGATCGACGAGATCGCCTTCCAGACCAATCTTCTGGCGCTGAATGCCGGCATCGAGGCGGCTCGCGCCGGCGATTCCGGCCGCGGCTTTGCGGTCGTCGCCCAGGAAGTTCGTGCGCTTGCCCAGCGCTCGGCCGACGCCGCCCGCGAGATCAAGACGCTGGTGACGACGACCAAGGCGCAGGTCGACGCCGGCGTGCAGATGGTCGGACGAACGCAGGACTCGATCGGCAGCATCGTGCGGCAGGTCACCGACATCAACGCCGCCATATCGGGCATCGCCACCAGGACCGGCGAGCATGCCGCAAGCCTCGACGGCGTGGCGGCCGACGTCAAAGGACTTGGCGCAGAGGTGGCGGACAACGCCGGTTTGGCCGAACGTTCCGCTGAAGGCGCCGACCACCTCCATACCGTCATTCTTGAGCTCGGCCAGACGATTCGCGAATTCCGCATAGCCCGCGAAAATGCGCATTCCGGGCGCTTGGGCTCGGTTCGCGCTGCGCCGTCCCGCACGATCGAAGCGGCCGGCCGTCCCGCGGTCGAAGACGAATATGAAAATGACGATTTTGGCCTTCCGCAGGCGCTCGCGAGCGTCAGAGGTGGGCGGAATGTTTACTAACCTATCGGATGATCGCCGCAGCTCATCTTTTCGGGCCGGGGACAAGGGGACAAGGACAAGCTGATGGTAGCAAAGAAGAGTGGCAAGACGCTGAATTTGACAGCGGTGCTGGATCTCAACGAGGCTTCCGCCTTGCGTGAAAAACTCATCTCCCTCAGGGGCAGCGGTCTTTCGATCGACGCATCGGGCGTCGAGCGGATCGGGGCTCTTTGCGCTCAGGTCCTGATGTCCGCCGAGAAGACCTGGGAGCAGGACAAGCAGCCGTTCACCTTCTCCAAGGTGTCCGACGCATTTCACAAAACCATGCAGCTGGTTGGCGTCAATATTGACCACCTGCTTGCCAAGGAGATTCGGCAATGAAGAAAAAAGTGCTTACCGTGGATGATTCCCGCACCATCCGAAACATGCTGCTCGTGACGCTGAACAATGCCGGTTTCGAGACGATCCAGGCGGAAGACGGCGTCGAGGGCCTCGAGGTTCTCGAAGAATCCAATCCTGACGTGATCGTGACCGACATCAACATGCCGCGCCTCGACGGGTTCGGCTTCATCGAAGGTGTGCGCCGCAACGAGAAATATCGGGCGATCCCGATCCTGGTCCTGACCACCGAAAGCGACGCGGAAAAGAAGAACCGCGCCCGCCAGGCCGGCGCCACCGGATGGATCGTCAAGCCTTTCGACCCGGCCAAGCTGATCGATGCAATTGAGCGCGTAACCGCTTAAACCCAGGATTTGCTCCTATGGATATGAACGAAATCAAAGAGATCTTTTTCCAGGAGTGCGAGGAACAGCTCGCCGAGCTGGAATCCGGTCTTCTGAAAATGAACGATGGCGATCGCGATCCGGAAACCGTCAATGCGGTGTTCCGTGCCGTGCATTCGATCAAGGGGGGCGCCGGCGCCTTCGGCCTTGATGATCTGGTTGCCTTCGCCCATGTATTCGAGACCACTCTCGATTGCGTTCGTTCCAACAAGCTCGAGCCGACCCAGGACGTCCTGAAGGTGATGCTGAAGTCGGCCGACGTGCTCGCCGACCTGACCAATGCTGCGCGCGACGGCGGCAGCGTCGATGAAAGCCGCAGCCGCGGCCTCGTTAAGGAGCTGGAGGCTCTGGCCAATGGCGAGCTACCGTCTCCTTCGGCCGAGACGCCTGCGCCCAAGGCCGCCGCAAAGGCCGCTCCGGCCGCTCCGGCGCCAGCCCCCAAGCCGACCGACGACAGCGGCTTCCAGCCAATCCCCTTTTCCTTCGACGATTTCGGCGACGAGGACGGCGCAGAGACCGGCCTGCCGGCCTACGAGATCACCTTCAAGCCGCGCCACGAACTCTATTCGAAGGGTAACGACGCCACCCTGCTGCTGCGCGACCTTTCGCGCCTCGGCGAAATGACGATCTACTGCAATATGAATGAGCTGCCGGGTCTCGAGGAGCTCGATCCGGAGGCTGCCTATTTCTTCTGGAACGTCACACTCAAGACCGACAAGGGCGAGGATGCCATCCGCGCCGTCTTCGAATTCGCCGAGTGGGATTGCGAGCTGACGGTCAAGCCGGTCGAGGAGACAGTTGACGCCGCTTCGAGCAACGAGGAACTGCCGATGGTGCCGGTTCCCTTCGACCTGTCGATCCTGGACGAGACCGAGGCAACTGAGAGTGTTTCCGCTGCACGGTCCGAAGCCACGGCCGCTGCCGTCGCCGCCGCCGAGACCGCTTCCAACATCACGCAAATGGCGGCAGCCGCCGTCCGCGTCGAGAAGAAGGAATCGGCCGCCGCCGCAGCCGCCGCGGCCAATGCCGCCGCCCAGAACAACGCCGCCGGCGCCGGCCAGACAATCCGCGTCGATCTCGATCGCGTCGACCGCCTCATCAACCTGGTCGGCGAATTGGTCATCAACCAAGCAATGCTGTCGCAGAGCGTCATCGAGAACGACACGACAGGCACGTCTTCGATCAACATGGGTCTGGAGGAGCTGCAGCAGCTCACCCGCGAGATCCAGGACTCGGTCATGGCGATCCGCGCGCAGCCGGTCAAGCCGGTCTTCCAGCGCATGTCGCGTATCGTCCGCGAAATCGCCGACATGACCGGCAAGTCGATCCGCTTGATCACCGAAGGTGAGAACACTGAAGTCGACAAGACGGTTATCGACAAGCTCGCCGAGCCGCTGACCCACATGATCCGCAATGCCGTCGACCACGGCATCGAAACGCCGGAAAAGCGCGCGGCCGCCGGCAAGAACACCGAAGGTACGGTTCGCCTCACCGCCAAGCACCGTTCGGGACGCATCCTGATTGAGCTTGCCGACGACGGCGCCGGCATCAACCGCGAGAAGGTTCGCCAGAAAGCGATCGACAACGATCTCATCCCGGCCGACGCCAACCTGTCGGACGAGGAAATCGACAATCTGATCTTCCTGCCGGGCTTCTCCACCGCCGACAAGATCTCCGACATATCGGGCCGCGGCGTCGGTATGGATGTCGTCAAGCGCTCGATCCAGGCGCTCGGCGGCCGCATCAACATCACCTCCAAGCCGGGCCACGGCTCGGTCTTCACCATGAGCCTGCCGCTGACCCTTGCCGTTCTCGACGGTATGGTGGTCACCGTCGCCGGCCAGACGCTGGTCGTGCCGCTGACGGCGATCGTCGAAACCCTGCAGCCGGAAGCATCCGCGATTCACTCCTTCGGCGCGAACCACCGGCTGATCTCGATCCGCAACTCATTCTGCCCACTGGTCGATGTTGGTCGCATCCTGAACTTCCGCGCGACGCAGGCCAACCCCGTTGAGGGCGTGGCGTTGCTGGTGGAATCGGAAGGCGGCGGTCAGCGCGCCCTGATGGTCGATGCTATCCAGGGTCAGCGCCAGGTGGTCATCAAGAGCCTGGAAGCGAACTACACTCATGTGCCCGGCATCGCCGCCGCCACCATTCTCGGCGACGGCCGCGTGGCTCTCATCCTAGATGTCGACGCGGTTGTCGGCGCCTCGCGCGGCCAGTCGCTCAAAGCGGAAATGTCGTTAGCAGCGGTAGGGTAAGGGAATGTCGTACGCTGTAAAAAGTCTGAACCAGGGGGATCGCGAGCTGATCGCGTTCCGCATCGGAGATCAGGAATTTTGCGTGAACATCATGTCGGTCCGCGAAATCCGGGGCTGGACCCCGGCGACCGCGATGCCGCACTCGCCTGCGTATATGCTGGGGGTCATCAACCTGCGCGGCGCGGTGCTGCCGATCATTGATCTTGCCGCTCGTCTCGGCATGAAGCCCGCCGATCCCACAGCCCGTCATGTCATCATCGTTGCCCAGGTCCGCCGCAAAGTCGTCGGCCTCCTGGTCGACGCCGTCTCCGACATTCTGACGGTCACCGACGAGATCATTCAGCCGACGCCCGAAATCTCTTCCGACCTCGAGCGCCAATTTGCCCGGGGCATTCTTGCCATCGACAAGCGCATGATCTGCCTGATCGAACTTGAAGCCCTCTTTTCCGAGACCGAAAGCGAAGCCGCATGAGTGCAATGGGTGCAAAAGATCAGAGGCAGGGAGCCGATGAGGTGCTGGCTAACGGAGAATATCCGTTGACGCGCCGCGACCTCACGGAAATCGCCGCCATGATCTACTCGGATGCCGGCATCTTCCTCAATGAGACGAAGGCCTCGCTCGTCTATTCGCGTCTGTCCAAGCATATCCGCAATCTTGGTCTGTCGGGTTTCCGTGAATATTGCGACCTTGTCGCTTCGCCGGCCGGCGCCGCGGCGCGCCGCGAAATGCTCTCGCATCTGACGACCAACTTCACCCGCTTCTTCCGCGAAAACCATCATTTCGAGCACCTGCGCGACCATGTTCTGCCGGAACTTCTGCAGCGGGCGAGATCGGGCGGCAGGGTGCGCATCTGGTCGGCCGCTTCCTCCGACGGACAGGAACCCTATTCGATCGCGCTGACCGTTTTATCGCTGATGCCGAATGTCGCCGACTACGACTTTAAGATCCTGGCGACCGACATCGATCCGAAAATCCTCGCCATCGCCCGGGCCGGCGCTTACGACGAAAGTGCGCTCGAAACCGTCTCGCCAGCCATGCGCAAGCAATGGTTTAGCGAAGTCGAGGTGCAGGGCCGCCGCAAGTTCCAGGTGGACGACCGCGTCAAGCGGCTGATCACCTACAACGAACTGAACCTGATGGCGCAATGGCCGTTCAAGGGCAAGTTCGACGTCATCTTCTGCCGCAACGTCGTCATCTATTTCGACGAGCCGACCCAGATGAAGATCTGGCAACGTTTCGCCGGCCTGCTGCCGGAAGGCGGCCACCTCTATATCGGCCATTCCGAGCGCGTCTCCGGTGAGGCGAAGCACGTCTTCGACAATATCGGCATCACGACCTATCGCTACACGACCAAGGGTCTCGGGAGGAAGGCATGAGCGCTCCGGCAAGAGTTCTCGTTGTCGACGACTCGCCGACCATGCGGGGTCTGATTACCGCAGTGCTGAGCTCCGACCCGGAAGTCAGTGTCATCGGCCAGGCCGGCGACGCGCTGGAAGCACGCGAGGCGATCAAACGGTTGAACCCCGACGTCGTAACGCTCGACATCGAGATGCCGAATATGAACGGCCTCGATTTCCTAGAAAAGATCATGACGCTGCGGCCGATGCCGGTGATCATGGTCTCGACGATGACGCATCGCGGCGCCGAAGCGACGCTTGCGGCGCTTGAGATCGGCGCCTTCGATTGCGTCGGCAAACCGGGCCCCGGCGAACCCAGGCCGTTCGGCGATCTTGCCGAGAAGGTCAAGGCGGCCGCGCGCACGCAGCGTCAGTTTTCCCAACCGGCGGCCGCCGTCGCGCCCCCGCCTTCCGTGGCCGATTTTCGCGTCGGCCGCAAGATCGTCGCGATCGGCTCGTCCACAGGCGGCGTCGAGGCGCTGATCGCAGTACTGCAGAAATTCCCGGCAAATTGCCCGCCGACCGTCATCACCCAGCATATGCCGCCGACCTTCACCAAGAGTTTCGCAGAACGGCTGAACCGTCTCTGCGCGCCGGTGGTGCAGGAAGCGACCGACGGCGCCCGTCTCGAGATCGGCAAGATCTATCTGGCGCCGGGCGGCGAACGTCATCTCCAGGTCAGCGGCGGCTCTGCCCCGTGCTGCCGTCTAGTCGACCGGGCGCCTGTCAACGGTCACCGCCCGTCCGTGGACGTGCTCTTTGATTCGGTAGCAGAACTCGCAGGCCGCAACGCCGTCGGCGTGATTCTGACCGGAATGGGCCGCGATGGCGCCGCCGGATTGTTGAAAATGCGCCACGCGGGCGCCAGAACGCTCGGCCAGAACGAAAAAACCTGCGTCGTTTACGGAATGCCAAGGGTTGCTCACGAACTTGGCGCCGTCGAGCAGCAGCTGCCACTGACTGCCATCGGTGAAGAAATACTGAAATTGACAGCCGCCCGAAAGGAAGGGACCGAATAAATGTCGATCGCGGAGAAAATCAAAGTTCTGATCGTCGATGATCAGGTAACGAGCCGGTTGCTGCTCAGCGACGCGCTGACCCAGCTCGGTTTCAAGCAGATCACATCCGCTGGCGACGGCGAGCAGGGCATGAAAATCATGACCGAGCAGCCGCACCACCTCGTGATCTCCGATTTCAACATGCCGAAGATGGATGGCATCGGCTTCCTCCAGGCCGTGCGCACCAACCCGAACACCAAGAAGGCGGCCTTCATCATCCTCACCGCCCAGGGCGATCGCGCGCTGGTACAGAGGGCGGCCCAGCTCGGCGCCAACAACGTGCTCGCCAAGCCGTTTACGATCGAGAAGATGAAAGCGGCCATCGAAGCCGTGTTTGGAGCTTTGAAATGATCACTGAGGGGGCAGCCCGCCGCGTGCACATCATTCAGGGCGAGTACAAGGTTCTGAGCGATCCGAATGCGGTTCTCTCGACCATTCTCGGCTCGTGCGTGGCTGCGTGCCTCAGAGATCCCGTCGCCGGCATCGGCGGCATGAACCACTTTCTGCTGCCCGGTTCGGCGACGTCGCCGACATCAGGCGGCGATGCCACACGCTATGGCGTGCATCTGATGGAACTGCTGATCAACGGTCTCCTGAAGCAGGGCGCCCGGCGCGACCGGCTGGAGGCAAAGATCTTCGGCGGCGCAAAGACGATCTCGACGTTCTCCAACGTCGGTGAGCAGAATGCGGCCTTCGCCATGCAGTTCCTCAGGGATGAAGGCATTCCGGTGGTCGGCTCCTCCACCGGCGGAGAGCATGGGCGCAAGCTCGAATATTGGCCGGTCTCCGGTCGTGCCCGGCAATACCCCTTGACCGGCGCCGAAACGCAGAGAACCGTCGCTCTCGAGCAGCAGCGTCCCGCCGCTCCGCAGAAGCCCGCCGAAACCAGTATCGAATTTTTTTGATGGCGAGGATTTTCATATGACATTTACTCCGGTGATGGAGCCGCCCGCGCCTGTCGAAGCGCTGAGCGACATCCTGATGCGCATCGTTTCGGAACTCCACGATGTGGCCTACCTGATCGAGCGCATCGAACCGCAGCTACTCGAGCTCGGCGGCGCTGAAATTCTGAACTCGCCGGACGCCATGAAGGTCATGCAGGGCATCGATCTGGCCGTGCAGAAGTCACGCGGCCTTGCCGAATTCATCGACACCATCACCGGCGAAATCCCGCTCGGCTGGACGGTCGACGTCGCCACCGCGCTCAGCCTCGTCAAGCTGGCGGAAATGCAGAAGGCGCTTGGCGGCTCCACGCGCCACGGTCATTCTCAGCCGCTGAGCAAAGCCGCCGGCGACTTCGACTTCTTCTGAAGCGCGCGGTTCCACGCCGCCTCTCGCGCCTCAGGTCCTCTTTTCACGCACGTCGTTCTCGCAAAATCGCTGCGCGACATGCATCAGCCTTTTGCTCCCGCGCTCCTCACGAAACGCTCGCACAAGTTTCGCCGATTATTGGTCAGGTGAGGCAATAAGCCTGCTTTGTCTTTGACGGATCGTGCGAGAACAGAATGAATCTGTTAAATCAATTAGTTCAGATATTTAAGAACTTTGGTGCCCTGGGCCGGACGCGCCTGATGATTCTGGGGGGCGTCGGCGCCGTTTCCATCGCAATCATCCTTGCCGCTTCCCTTTTCGTCAACAAACCGGCCCAAGAAACGCTTTACGTCGGTCTCGACGCTCCCGATCTCAACCAGATCAGCATGGCGCTTGCCGAAGCCAACATCAATTTCCAGGTCGGCACGGACGGTTCCAGCATCACCGTTCCCGCCGGTATGACGGGCAAGGCCCGCCTGATGCTTGCCGAGCGCGGCCTGCCGAACAGCGCCAATGCCGGCTATGAACTCTTCGACAATGTCGGCTCCCTCGGCCTGACCTCCTTCATGCAGGAAGTGACGCGGGTTCGAGCGCTGGAAGGCGAAATCGCACGCACCATCCAGTCGATCTCGGGCATAACGGCGGCGCGCGTCCATATCGTCATGCCCGAAGTCGGAAACTTCCGGAAGGCGGAGCAGAAACCGACCGCCTCCGTGATGATTCGCGCCAGCGCCGCCACCGGGCGCGGCGCCGCGACCTCGATCCGTCACCTCGTCGCCTCGGCCGTGCCGGGGCTTGATGTCGATGACGTCACGATTCTTGATTCTGCCGGCCAGCTTCTCGCGTCCGGCGACGAGGCGAGCAACAGCTCGCTGAACCGCTCGCTCAACATCGTCCAGAACGTTCAGCAGGAAGTCGAATCCAACATCGACAAGGCCTTAGCGCCCTTCCTCGGCATGGATAACTTCCGCTCCAGCGTCACCGCCGACCTCAACACCGATGCTCAGCAGATTCAGGAGACGGTCTACGATCCCGAATCCAAGGTCGAACGCTCCGTCCGTTCTACGAAGGAAGCCCAGCAGTCGCAGCAGAGGCAGTCCGACAACGCGACGACCGTCGAACAGAACATTCCCCAGGCGGCCCCTGATGCCGGCGGCTCAAGCGGTCCGGAATCTCAGGACAAGTCCGACAAGCGCGAAGAGCAGACCAACTACGAAATCAACAGCAAGACGACGGCCACGACCCGCAACAGCTATCAGGTCGAGAAGCTTTCGATCGCCGTCGTGGTCAACAAAGGCCGCATCGCCAAGATGGTCGGCGAGCCCGCCGACCAGGCCAAGATCGATGCCTATATCGCCGAAATGCAGAAGATCGTCGCTTCGGCGGCCGGCATCGACGCCAAGCGTGGTGATGTCGTCACCGTCACGGCGATGGATTTCCTCGAGAATCAGCTGCTGGAAGACGCCACCGGCGGTGTCCGCGTCATGGATATGCTGAGCCGCAACCTTGCCGGCATCATCAACTCACTCGCCTTCGTCGCGGTCGCCTTCGTAGTGGTTTGGATGGGCCTGCGGCCGCTGGTACGCAGCGTCAGCGGCAACGGCGTGGGCTCGGTGCTTGGCGACGCCACGCCGGAAGCGGCTGGCCTCGAACTTCCGGACTTCGCGCCGGCGGCCGGCGCCCCTGGAGGCGCCCTCATGGACGGCTTCGGCTCCGATTTCGGCTTCGACAGCACCGAGGATCTGCTCAGCCTCGGCGACGACGATGGCAACTTCAACCGCCGCGTCAAGGAGGGCCCGGAACGCAAGCTTGCCCGTATGGTGGAAATCAACGAGGAGCGCGCCGCCAAGATCCTCAGGAAATGGGCGATCGACGACGCAGCATAAAAGGAGGCCGGGGCAACCCGGCCTTTTTCGTGTTATTCAGGCTTTTCACTACCTGAGCAGGATTGTTATCGGTCGCCCGCAAGAGAGCTGATATCTCATTACCCAGTCTGTATTTGGCCGCGGGTGTCGAATGGGGAATAGATCAGATCGCCTCAAGAAATTGGATAAAACTGTTGAGGATCACTCGCGTAAAACGCGAATGAAGTTGCGGTACAGCCAGAATCATCTTACCCTTTCCAGTATTCTGAGGGGCGCGAGTCGTCCTCGAATCACGGCATGAGCAGCAGCGAAAGTAAATCCCTAGAAGTCGGAGATGGTGATTTACACCGGCTGGCTTACCCTTGAGTGATTCGAAATGGGATTCGAGCGGAGCTTGAATTGAATCCTTTACAAAAAAAATGCTGCTGCACCGAGTTTGATCGTTCCTCAGCCCCAGGAAATTGCCAATGGATATGACGATATCTCAGGCGAGCAAAGGCGAGAGGCAAATGGCGAATTTCGCGAGCGTGGTGGCGCCGGCTCTCTTGCCGCGCGACGAGCTGATTCGGCGCCTGCACGGTGTCGCCGACACTGGCAGATTGCAGTCCGGTCTGCGCGCGCTGACGGACTATGTGGGTGCCTCGCACTATCTTCTGGCGCGCTGTGATCTCATCCAGGAAAGCGGCCTCGATTTCATCGTATCGTCTGACTGGCCGTTCGATCTGGTCAAGGATATCGCCAACGATCTGGTCGGCGGCTATGCCCGTTCGACCGAGCTGGAAAAATGCATGCAGGTTTTCCAGCCGAGCTTCGCTCTTCTGCCAGATCACGCCGATGCGCCTGATGGCGCCAGCCGCCAGTATTGCTCATTGACCTTCAATGTCGGCCGCTCGCGGCTCGCCTTGATGTTCCTGTTCGGCGAAGGCTTCATCCTGTCGCCGGAGCGCCTGCGGGATGTGGGACTGCTTGCCGGCTATGTCGCGAGCTTCCTTCGCTGCGGCGGCGCAAGGAACGATCGGGATTTCGAACTGACTGACCGCGAGCTGGAATGCCTTTTCTGGATCGCCGAGGGCAAGACCAGCGACGAGATTGCGATGATTCTCGGAATATCTCGCAATACCATCAACAACTACATCACCAGCGTGATGCGCAAGACGGCGACCAAGACCCGGTCGGAGGCCATTGCCTTCGCGGTCCGCAACAATCTCGTATAGGGGAATCCATGGGACATCCATCAAGCAGGGCGATGAACGGCGCCGATCCGCTGCGCATGGTGCGGATGAACAGGATTTCCAGCCGTTCGGATCTTTTTCCGCGGCTGATTGCGATGCAGAAGCTCGCTGACGCTCAGGGGTTCGCGATCTACCGTGTCAGCGGCTCGGGACTACCGGCAAAGCAGCGGCTTGTCTGCGAGCTCGAGAATTGGGGCCCTTCGAATACCGGTTTTGGCAAGGCCCTCACGGACGCCTATGGCGATATTCTTCTCGACCATATCGAAAAATCGCTGCTGCCGCTTTCATGGGCTGGCGCTCATGACAGGGCGGCCCCCGGTCCGGCGGATTTCTCGCCCTTCATGACGCGCCTGAAGGATGGAATTCTGCCTTTTTCCGGCCTCGCCTTCCCGGTGCGGCTCGGCGCTGTCGGCAATGGCTTCATCCTTTTCACCGGCGATGATATCGATCCTGCCAGCGATACGATCGTCGAGCTGCACGGCCGCTGCTGCCACGTGATGATGGATCTGCTCTCGCTGGACGAACGCCGCTCGGCGGCCGCCGAAGCGCTGAGCGAACGCGAAGTCGCCTGTCTCCAGCTCGCCGGCGATGGCCGTATCAGCGAAGAGATCGCCGAAAAACTCGGTCTGTCCGTACACACCGTCAATGCCTATCTCGGCTCGGCGACGATCAAGCTCGATTCCGTCAACCGCATCCAGGCGATCGCCAAGGCGATCCGGCTCGGCTACATCAGCTGAACCGGGGAGACCTGACTTCAGGGACGGCGAAAATGCATTGAGGCAAATCAGCTGGCGAGCGCGCGCGGCGGTTTCACGCTGTAGCGGGATTGCCGAAGGCTCTTTTCCAGAAAGGCAGTATTCTCGTCGGGATCGGAGGAGGGATCTTCGAAGGCGATGTGGTTGATTTCAATGCCGGCATGATTGTCGGCAAGGGCGAGCTGGGCATAGACGGTGACGCCGCGCGGCTTGATTTCCAGGTCGAGAACGACTTCCGGCTTGCCGCCCCATTCCAGCGTATAATTTCCGCCAAGGCCGAAATTGACGGTGCCGGGATGAAAGAAAAGCTCCGCCGCCGAAGCGACGAGATCGGCCAGATTGCCGTAATACTCGAAGCGCAGCAGTGAAATGAGGTCAGAGGCATCCAGAAGGCGCAGTTCGGTGGCGACCGGGCTGATCGCCTCTGCGAGGATCTTTTCACGCTGGGCAGAGTGAGGGCATTTTTTCATTCGGCTTATCTTACCCGTTTGTTCTTGGCGTCTGCGGCGTAGACCCTGTGTATGAGCTCCGCAACGGCCTTATAGAAGACTGACGGTATGACACTATCGACCGAGACTTGCGCAAACATGGAGCGCGCGAGCGGTGGGTCCTCGAACACCGGGATGCCGTTCTGCTCGGCAATCTCCCTGATTTTGAGCGCAATCAGGTCCTGGCCCTTTGCCAGAACGACCGGCGCGTCGTTCTCCTCACGCGCATAGCGCAGCGCCACGGCGTAGTGCGTCGGGTTGGCGATGACAAGCGTGGCACGGTGCACGTTGGCGATCATGCGCCGGCGGGCGCGGTCGCGCATCAGCGAGCGCTGCCGGCTTTTGACAAAAGGGTCGCCCTGCGCCTGCTTGTTTTCTTCCTTCACCTCGTGGCGCGTCATCTTGAGCTCGGTGAACCAGTGATGGCGCGTCCAGAAAAGGTCGGCGATCGCCACGATCGCGGTAGCGATCAGCATGACGATGATGATCTTGCGCATCGCCGTCATCATTCGCACGAGGATTGTCTGCGGATCGGAGAACATGGCATCAATCGAGCCGAAATATTCGCTCCTGAGCACGAAGAACAGGACGACCCCGACGACGACGACCTTGAACAGCGACTTTCCGAACTCGACGAGGCCGGGCAGGCTGAAGAGCCGTGACCAGCCCTTCACCGGAGAGATGCGCGAGGCTTGCGGCCTGATCCGTTCGAGCACAGGCGTCGGCAGGTTCTGGAAGATCGAGGAGGCGATGCCGAAGACCATGAACAGGATGAGGGCGGGTGCCAGCAGCGCCGCGCTCGACCAGCCGAGCCGGACGAAGAGCGCCAGAATGTCCGGGCCCGTCTCGATTTTCCATTGGTCGGGCTGTTCGAAAATGTCGCGCAGCGTTTCGCCCATGCGGCCGACGCTGTCGGGAAGGAAGAACACCAGATAGATGAAAGTGGCGAGGATGGTCGCGAAGATCGACAGCTCGCGCGAAAACGGCACATTGCCTTTTTCCGCGGCGTCGGTTCGCTTCTTCGCGGTCGGGGCTTCTGTTTTGCTGTCCTTGTCATCATCTGCCAAGTCGCGGCCCTCCGTCAAAAAAGCAGGCCGCAGCTCATGCCTGCCACCCCGAACCGGGCAGCGATTCTGGGTTGACGAGATGCGTCAAAGCAAAAACCCAAAGCGCGCCGCAGAAACCGAGTGCTCTGCGACACGCCATAGAATGCGGCCGATCGATGAAGGGTAGTCGCCTGAGGCGCGGCGATCAACAACGGCCTGTTTGTCGGCCGGATTTGTCAACAGTCTCAGAAGCTCAGGCGGCGGCCGAAGCTTCGCCTTCCTTCTCCTTGAGCTCGATCTGGCCTGAGTTGGCCAGGCGAATCGCCTCCTGCGCCACGGCGCGGCGCGCAATGGCGATCTCGCGCGGGTTGACGCCGCCGATGCCGCTCTGCAGATCCGATTCGATCATACGGCGCTGGCGCGGACTGATGGCGGACAGAACCGATTCGCGGATCTCGGCCGGCGAGCCGCGCAACGAGACGGTGAGCACGTCGGTCGAAATATCGTTGAGCAGCAGGACGCGGCTGCGCTGCGGCATGTACATGAGGTCCTCGAAGAGGAAGATCTTCGGCCGAACCTTGTTGACCGATTCGCGACTGATCGATTCGAGCGAGGTGAGCAGCGTATCGACCTGCGGCTTGTCGAGCTCGTTCATGAGATCGGCGACCTTCGTCGAGCCGGCAGCGTTGCGCTCTGCCTCGATTTCGGCAAGCAGCGTCATCACCTGGTTCTCGATGATCTGCGCCGCCTTGGGGCTGACCGCCTTCATGTTGACCGTCCGGTTCATGATGTCGGCGCGGCGGTTGTCGGGGAGCTGCAGCAGCACCTTGGCGCCGAAGGCGGAGGGCATCATCGACAGAATATAGGCGACGGTCTGCGGATGTTCGCGCAGCAGGAACTGTGCGACGAATGCCGGCTCGGCTTCGCTGAGGCGATCCCAGATCGAGGTCTCGTAGGCCTGGAAGGCCGTGCGGCGGCCGAGCAGGCTGTCCACCTCGTCGGGGGTCAGGCCTTCTTCCAGAATGGCTTCGATTGCTTTGGCATTGTCCATCAGTCCGGCGCCCTCGGTAAAGAGGTCCTCGAACTCGGAGACGAGGGACAGGAGCTCGTCCGGCGGAATGGCGCGCAGCGACTGGGCAGATGCGATAATGGTCTGCAGCTCGGCCTGAGTGAAATATTTCAACAGCCGGCCGGCGACACCCTTTCCCATGGCGAGAAGGACCGCCGCCGCCTTTTCAGCCTGGGTCAACGGTTTCCCGGCTAGCGCGCCGCCGAAATCGTCAAAGTCCATCATGGTCTAACCTCTCCGTCCCCACAGGGATCAGGCTTTTTTCGTACTCAAAACTTCTATCAGCTTCACGCCGAATCGGGTGTCGTCGTTATCAAGAACTGTAATCTCGCCGCGTGCAATCCTGCGGCCGTTCACCATGATCTCAACGGGTTCGCCGATTTTCTTGTCGAGAGCGATCGTCGCTCCTTCATTGAGATTCATCAGGCTGGAGACCTGCATCCGGCTGGTGCCGAGCATGATCTGGACATCGATCGGAATGTCCATGATCAGCTCGAAGTTCGAGGTCAGCGCGCTGCCGAGCGGCGCCGAGGACGCCTCGAACGAAGAGCTGCCGCCGAAATCCATGCCTGCAGCCGGGCTGGCATTGCCTGCGCCGAAATCGCCGCCGAAATCATCGCCGCCGAAAGGGGAATCCGAAATCTCGCCGCCGAAGGCGGCCAGATCCGTTCCTGCCGCGAAGTCGTCATTCTCCAGCTCACCGCCAAACTGCGACAGGTCGCCATCGGCGTCCTTCTTCAGCACGCCGCGCAGATCGTCGATCGCCTGGTCGAGATCGGCTTCGCTGCCCGGCATATCCAGGGAGAGGTCACTGTTCTGCTGTGTTTTCTTCGTTGCCATGAAATCACTATTCCAGTTGAAACTTGCCTCAAACTGCCTTTGCAGCCCAGAAGCCAGAGAACCGATCAATTCATTAAGTGACGGATGAGTTCGTCATCCGAGTTCATCGTATCCTTGACGCGGACCATGTAGTTTTCGCCAGAACGCCCGAATTCGCATATATACAATTCCTTGCTGTTGGCGCTGACCTCGACGCGTACGTCGCCGCTGTCGCGGAACGGAATGACGTCGCCGGCCATCAGCTTCGATATGGTGCGCAGCGTCAGGTCCTGTAACCTGATCCTGGCTTCGAGCGTGACATGCGAGCGGCGGACCTGATCGCCGAGCTGTTCGGTCCATTCCGGCGAATTGCCGCCGGTCTGGCGCTTCGGCTTTGGCGGCGTCACCTTGGTCTTGAGCAGCGCCGTCTGCGGAATGATCAGTGAGAATTCCGAAACAATGCCGGCGAGCGTGATCGACATGTTGACGGCGGCGGCAAATTCGTCCGGCTTGTCCTCCGCCGGCCGGGAGCGCGAGTCATGCGCATGCGGGGCCGAAAGACTGGGCTCGAAACCGCCCGGTGCGTTCACCGCCGAGCGCAGCACCTTTGCGATCTTGTCGAAGACCATGACCGCCAGATCGAGTTCGATGACCGAGAGCAGCCGCTCGGCCGGCTCCTCGATCGTATCGGCGGTGGCGCCGAGCAGGTGTTCCATCAGCGTGATGACGAAACCGTTGCCGCAGGCAAGCGCGACGTTCTGAGACCAGTTGCGCAACGTCGCGTCGACGAGCGTGACGTTGTGGCTGAGGTCGTCGATCAGGTGGTTCTTATAGCCGATCTCGCAGCCGAGATAGCTGACGGTCACGTCGAGGCCGGTCTCGCTCTTGATGACGTCGGGAAAGAACTCGCTGTAAACATCCCCAAAGGCGCTGCAGATCTTGGCGACCCTGCCCCTGTCTCCGAGCCCGCCGGTCAGCTTGGCGAGAAGGGCGGGATCCATTGCCGGTTTGTCATGTGAAGCATCGCTCATGGTCATTTAAGCCGCCTTGTTCTCGCCGCCTGGGTTCATCATTTCCTGTTCGACGGCATCGATGGACGGACGTTCGTAGGCCGAGATCGTCTTGCGGCCGTATTCGAGAGCGACCTGCGGCACCGAGCCGTTCATATAGGCAAGCAGCGTCTGCTTGACGATGACATAGAGGCGATGCTGCTTGTTACGGACGACCTTGATCTGGGAAACCAGCGGCGAGCAGACGCAGTAGGACAGCAGAATGCCGAGGAAGGTGCCGACGAGCGCCGAACCGATCAGATGGCCGAGCACCTCGGGCGAATCGTTGATGTGGGCCATCGCCTTGATGACGCCGAGAACCGCCGCGACGATACCGATCGCCGGGAAGGAATCGCCCATGATCTGGATCGCATGATAGGGCTTCATCTTGTCGTGCATGATGGTGTTGAGCTCTTCGTCCATCAGCGCCTCGATTTCGTGGCTACGGGCGTTGCCGATGATGATCAGGCGCACGTAATCGCAGATGAACGCCGTCAGTTCCTTATTCTTCAGCACCGTCGGAGCCGACTGGAAGATCGTCGATTCAGCAGGATTGTCGATATGGGCTTCGATTTCGTTTCGCGACTTGGTGCGCAGGTCGCGCATCAGCGAGTAGAGCACGCCGAGCGTATCGAGATAGTTCCGCTCCTTCGGGACGGCGTGCTTGAAGGCCTCTGCAAGCGCCTTACCGGAATCCTTCACCACCTTCATCGGGTTCGCCATGATGAAGCTGCCGAGGCCGGCGCCGCCGATGATGAGAAATTCGAAGGGCTGGAACAGCGCGTCCACTTCGCCGCCCATCGCCATGAAGCTGCCGACGATGCAGCCGCAGACAACAATAAATCCGATAATGATGTTCATCGTCAGCCCAATCTGAACGTTGCTTTTCTCTAGGACGGATAGGGTTTCTGCCTTGCGTGAGGCTGATGAAAGGCTCGGTCCCGGGCATTTCCACGTGCCAGCTTCGCGCAAGCATCTGCCGCCAATCTAAAGGAGACGAATGGGCGCTCGCGCCCGTTTCTGAGATGCCGCCTCAGCGAAATTCCGGCCGAACCAGATCAGACGACGCCCGGCTTTTCGTTCCGTTCATCGCCAATGCTTGGAGCTTACAGACATGCAATCCGGTCTTTACGTTTCTCTGTCGTCGCAGATGGCGCTTGAAAAGCGCCTGAACACCATCGCCGACAACATGGCGAACGTGAACACCACCGGTTTTCGCGCCACCGAGGTGAAGTTCGACGAGATGGTGGCGGCCACCAAGAACAAGCTGAACACCAAGGTCGCTTTCGTTTCTCAGGGCAACGACTATCTGAACGAGCAGAACGGCGAGTTGCAGCACACCGGCAACATGCTTGATTTCGCCATCAAGGGCGATGCCTGGTTTGCGCTCGATACGCCGGCCGGCCGTGTGCTCACGAGGGACGGCCGCTTTACGCTCAAGGATACCGGCGAACTCGTTTCGATCCGCGGATATCCGGTTCTCGATGCCGGTGGCGCACCGATCCAGCTCGATACCAAGGGCGGCGAGCCGGCTGTCGGCTCCGACGGCATCATCTATCAGGGCGACCGCCAGGTCGGCTCCCTCGGCCTGTTCGAGGCCGATATCAGCAAGGGTTACCTGCGTTACGAAAACAGCGGCATCATGACGACCGACCAGCCGCGCGCCGTCGTCGACCGCTTCAATGTCGGTGTCGAGCAGGGTTATCTGGAAAATTCCAACGTCAACGCCATGCGCGAGATCACTCAGCTGATCGAAGTCAACCGTGCATTCGAAAGCATTTCCTCGCTGATGCGCGACAGCGAGGATTCGTTCAAGCAGGCCGTCCAGACGCTTGGGGGCAGCCGCTAAGCAATGAGCACAACGCTACTGTCCGAAGACGGCCTTTCTCCGAAGCTCGCGCATCTGGCGGGTCTCGTCGATCGATACGCATCGCCGGAATTCGCCGTCGCTCATGGCGGTCGCGTCCAGACCATCGCTGCCGGCCACTATACTGTTCGTGGTCTCTCCCGTCATGTTCGTCTCGGTGAATTCGTCGCGCATAAATCGGCGACCGGCATCCATCTCGGCGAGGTCGTGCGTGTCGAGCCGGAGCTGATCTATGTCTGCCCGATCGAACCCGGTGAGCCGATCGGCATCCATGACACGGTCATTCGCAAGGGCGCCTTCCGAATTTCGCCATCCGACAGCTGGTGCGGGCGGACGATCAATTCGCTGTGTGAGCCGATCGACGGGCTTGGTCCGATCGCCCAAGGTCTCGATCGCCGCTCGATTTCCACCGGCGCGCCACCCTCGATGACGCGTCAGCGCGTGGCGACCGGCTTCAAGACCGGCGTGCGCGCGATCGACATCTTTTCGCCGCTCTGCCTCGGCCAGCGTCTCGGCATCTTTGCCGGCTCCGGCGTCGGCAAGTCGACGCTTCTGTCCATGCTTGCCCGCGCCGACGCCTTCGACAAGGTGGTCATCGCGCTCGTCGGCGAACGCGGCCGCGAGGTGCGCGAATTCATCGAGGATACGCTCGGCAGCAATATGAAGAAGGCGATTGCCGTCGTCGCGACCAGCGACGAAAGCCCGATGCTGCGCAAGATGGCGCCGCTGACGGCGGTCACCATCGCCGAGCATTTCCGCGACAAGGGCGAGAACGTGCTCTTCATCGTCGACAGCGTCACCCGTTTCGCCCATGCGATCCGCGAGGTGGCGACCGCCTCCGGCGAACCGCCGATCGCCCGCGGTTATCCCGCCTCCGTTTTCACCGAGCTGCCGCGCCTGCTCGAACGCGCTGGTCCTGGCCCGGAGGGCGCCGGCACGATCACCGCCATCATCTCGATCCTCGTGGATGGCGACAATCATAACGACCCGATCGCCGATTCGACGCGCGGCATTCTCGACGGCCATATCGTCTTGCAGCGCAGTCTTGCCGAGGAAGGGCGCTATCCTCCGATCGATCCGCTCGCCTCGATCTCGCGTCTTGCCCGCAAGGCCTGGACGCCGGATCAGGAAAAGCTGGTGTCGCGATTGAAGGTGTTGATCCACCGCTTTGAGGAAACGAGGGACCTGCGGCTGATCGGCGGTTATCGCCAAGGCGCCGATCCTGATCTCGACATGGCGGTCAAGCAGGTCCCTATCATTTACGACGTCCTGAAACAGTCTCCAGGCGATCGCGACTCGGTCGATGCTTTTGCCGATCTCGCCGGCGCGCTCAAGGCTGCTGCCGGCATGGGCAATCAGGGCGCACCCATGCAGAGGAGATAATAGTGGCTGATTTCGATGATGAACGCATCGCTTCTCTGAAGCCGCGCGACAAGACCGCCACTCTGGATCGGTTTCTCACCTTCGCCGGCCTGGCGCTTGCCGGCGCCTCCGCCTTTTTTCCCTGGTACGTCTTCTTCAATGCGGACAAGTTCGGCATCAACGTCGCCACCAGCAGCAATTCGCGCGAACTGCCGGATTGGCCCGCCCGCAACGTCTTCAGCGTCTCACCGCTGGCCATGGTCAACAAGAACGAGGCAGCCAAGAAGGCTCCGCCGGTCGATCCGCTGACGACGGCGACGGTCTCCGATCTCGGCAAGCAGCGTGACGGCGCCGCGATGCTGGAAGACCAGCCTTTCCCGGGCAAGTCTTCCTTCCGCCTTCTGCATGTGTCCAACGGCCGAGCGCTGATCGAGGACCCCTCGGGCATGTATGTGGTGCGCATCGGCTCGGTCCTGCCCGACGAAAGCCGCCTGGCGATGATCGAGCAGCGCGAGGGCAAGTGGGTGATCATCACCTCCAAGGGCGATATCTACAAGAACGATTGAACCTCTTCGCAAAGGCTGAAGACAAGAGGGCTCCCCCGCAAACCGGCAGGAGCCCTTTTCTCTGGCGGCCTTGGGCGAAGCGCCTCGATGGCCGGATTCCCGTAAGTCCCACGCAAGATTACCGCTCTAGGTTCCGGACAGTAAAAACGGAGAGTTCTCATGCAACCGATCCAACTTTTCGACTTGGCTTCGCGACAGGCGGAATGGCTGACGATCCGTCAGCAGGTTGTTGCCGGCAACATCGCGAATGCCAATACGCCGAAATTCCGCGCCAAGGACGTCACGCCCTTCGATGCCGTGCTGGACAGATCCGACATCACCATGGCGCGCACCAATCCGGCGCACTTCAGCGGCAACGATTTCAGCGCAAGCGGCGATATCGACGTCAAGGAAGCGGCCCTCGACCAGGAGATCGGCATTCAGGAATCCGGCAACACCGTCGGTTTGGCCGAGGAGCTTTCCAAGTCGGGTGACATCAAGCGCCAATACGATCTGAACACCTCGCTGGTCAGCTCCTTCAATCGCATGATGTTGATGACGGTCAGGAAGTAATTGTCATGGATCCGCTTTCCGCAGCTATGAAAATCGCCGGTTCGGGGCTCGAGGCGCAATCGACGCGCCTGCGCATCGTCTCGGAAAACATTGCGAACGCCCGCTCGACCGGTGACACGCCGGGCGCCGATCCCTATCGCCGCAAGACGATCACCTTCGGCCAGCAGATGGACCGCACCAGCGGCGTCGAAACCGTCAACGTCAAGAAGGTCGGTGTCGACGAAGGCGACTTCAGCACCGAATTCGACCCCAGCAATCCGGCGGCGGACGCCAAGGGCGTCGTCAAATTGCCGAACGTCAACATCCTGGTCGAGATGGCCGACATGCGTGAAGCCAATCGCTCCTATGATGCCAATCTGCAGACCATCAAGCAGACCCGCGACCTCATCTCGTCCACGATCGATCTTCTGAAGAGCCAATAATCAATGATCAGCAGCGTCCAGAATGTCAGCAATCTTTCGATGACCCGCGCGCTCGGCGCCGTCGACTCCGAAAATTCCGCCTCGTCCTCCGCAACAGCCATGCCGGGCACCGCAGGTGCGGCCAACGGCCTGAGCTTCGCCTCCGTGCTGGGCGGCATGGCGACCGACGCCGTCAACAGCCTGAAGGGTGCCGAAAGCATGTCCTTCGCCGGCATCAAGGGCACGGCGACGACCCGTGAAGTCGTCGATTCCATGCTCCAGGCCGAGCAGACGCTGCAGACCGCGATTGCCATCCGCGACAAGGTCGTTTCGGCCTTTCTCGAAGTCACCAAGATGCAGATGTAACTGATTTGAGGACGAACACATGAGAGCGCTCGCCATCGCAGCAACGGGCATGGATGCCCAGCAGACCAATCTGGAAGTCATCGCGAACAACATTGCGAACATCAACACAACGGGCTTCAAGCGGGCTCGCGCCGAGTTCACCGACCTTCTCTACCAGACCGAACGCGCCAAGGGCGTCGCCAACCGGGCCAACCAGGCCGTCGTTCCCGAAGGCGCCAATATCGGCCTCGGCGTCCAGACCTCCGCGGTCCGCAACCTGCATCTGCAAGGCGAACTCACGCAGACAGGCAACGATCTCGACGTGGCGCTGATCGGCAAGGGCTTCTTTCAGATCCAGTCGACCGATGGCACGACGCTCTACACTCGCGCCGGCGCTTTCAACAAGAATGACCAGGGCCAGCTCGTCACCATCGACGGCTATGAAGTCCTGCCTGGGATCACCATCCCTCAGGGTTCGACCGAACTGACCATCAGCCGCTCCGGCGAGGTCTCGGCCAAGCTGCCGGGCCAGACCGATCCGACCGTTCTCGGACAGCTGACGCTTGCCGATTTCGTCAACGAAGCGGGCCTTCAGCCGATCGGCGACAATCTCTTCCAGGAAACGCCGGCCTCGGGCGAGGCGGTCGTCGGCAACCCTGACGAGGAAGGCTTTGCCTATATGAAGCAGGGTTATCTGGAATCCTCGAACGTCGACCCGGTGAAGGAAATCACCGAGCTGATATCGGCTCAGCGTGCTTACGAAATGAATTCCAAGGTGATCACCACGGCTGATGAAATGGCCTCCATCGTCAGCAAGAACCTGAAGTAAAGGGAAGGGCCGAAACATGATGTTTTGCCGGGCAGGACGCATCTCAGGATGGGTGGCGGTAGCCACGATCGCAATCGCGGGCATCATCTTGCCCGTGAATGCGGATGCCGGCATGGGTTATGCCGTCGTCCCGACGACGATCATCTATCCCGGCGACACGTTGTCGGGCAGCCAGCTTCAGGAGGTTGAGGTCACCAACCCCAACCTCGCCGGCGATTATGCCAAATCGATTTCGCAGGTCGAAGGCCTGGTTTCCAAACGCACGCTGCTGCCGGGCCGTACGATCTCGGTTTCAGCGCTGCGCGAACCCTATACGGTGACGCGCGGCTCTTCGATCCGCCTGGTCTTCTCTCTCGGCGCAATGACGATCTCCGCCGCCGGCACGCCGCTTGAAGACGGTGCGACGGGGCAGGTGGTCCGTGCGCGTAATATGGATTCCGGCGTCATCGTCAGCGGCACGGTGCTTGCGGACGGCACGATCCATGTGAGGGCGAAATGAAATTGTTCTTCCGTATCGTCACCTTTGTTGCGGTTGTCGCCATGAGTTTGGCCGACGTGGCGCCCGCCTGGGCGCTGACGTCCCGCATCAAGGATATCGCTTCGCTTCAGGCCGGCCGCGATAACCAGCTGATCGGGTACGGTCTCATCGTCGGCCTGCAGGGAACCGGCGACGGCTTCCGTTCCTCTCCCTTCACCGAGCAGTCGATGCGGGCAATGCTCCAGAATCTCGGCATCTCGACACAGGGCGGCCAGTCCAACGCGAAGAACACCGCGGCCGTGATGGTCACCGCCAACCTGCCGCCCTTCGCAAGCCCCGGCAGCCGTCTCGATGTTACGGTGAGCTCGCTCGGGGATGCCACCTCGCTGCGCGGCGGCACGCTCGTCATGACCTCGCTTTCCGGCGCCGACGGCCAGATCTACGCTGTCGCTCAGGGCTCCGTTATCGTCTCCGGCTTTCAGGCGCAGGGCCAGGCGGCGACGGTGACCGAAGGCGTCACCACCGCCGGCCGCGTGCCCGGCGGCGCGATCATCGAACGCGAACTGCCGTCCCACTTCAAGGATTCAGTCAATCTCGTCCTGCAGCTGCGCAATCCCGACTTCTCGACGGCGATCCGCATTGCCGACATCGTCAATGGCTATGCCTCCGCGCGCTTCGGCGGCCCGGTCGCCGAAGCCAAGGATTCGCAGGAAGTGGTGATCCAGAAACCGCGCACGGCCGATCTCACCCGGCTGATGGCCGACATCGAAAACCTCATTGTCGAAACCGATACGCCGGCCAAGGTGGTTATCAACGAGCGCACCGGCACGATCGTCATCGGCTCCGATGTCCGCGTCTCGCCGGTCGCCGTCAGCTACGGCACTCTGACTGTTCAGGTCACCGAGACGCCGCAGATCATTCAGCCCGAGCCCTTCTCGCGCGGGCGGACTGCCGTTCAGCCGCAGACCGACATTGCGGCCGAGCAGACCGGTGGGCGCGTTGCCATCATCGACGGTCCCGACCTCAGGACCCTTGTCGCCGGCCTCAACAATATCGGCGTGAAACCGGATGGGATCATCGCCATTCTCCAGGGCATCAAGTCGGCGGGCGCCCTGCAGGCGGAGCTTGTGCTGCAATGATGACGATCCTGAATCCTGACATGACCGTGCTGCAGCTGCTGCGCCGCCTGGCGCTGCCGGCAGCCGGCCTCGTCCTTCTGTCGATCCCCGGCGCCTTCGCACAGGAGCATCCGGAGGGAGACATCACGTCTCAGGACGAGATCAAGCAATTCTGCACCAACATCGCCGATCCCGCCCGCGACCAGCGCTACCTGCTGCAGAAACAGGAGCTGGAAAGGCTCCGCGCCGACATCGACGCCCGGATGGAAGAGATGGACAAGCGCAAGGCCGAATACCAGGACTGGCTGAAGCGGCGCGACGATTTCCTCAAGCAGGCCGAAGCCGGCCTCACCGATATCTACAAGAAGATGAAGCCGGATGCGGCGGCACTGCAGCTGCAGGATATGAACATCGAAGTAGCGTCGGCCGTCATCATGCGGCTCGGCCCGCGCCAGTCGAGCCTCATCCTCAACGAGATGGACTCGAAGAAGGCCGCGGCTATCGCCAGCGTCATCGCCAGTGCGTCCGATCCCAATACGTCGAAGGATCCTTCATGAATATGCGTTTCCCGGCCGCGATCTCCGCCCTCGCACTTCTTGCGGGCTGCCAGTCTCCGACGGCAGTCAGCGAGATCGGCCGTGCCCCCGCCATGAGCCCGATCGGCAGCGGACTTGCCTATGGCCAGACCCCGCAGATGGCGCTCTATCCGAAGCAGCCGCGCGCCGTGGCGCAGGGCTATTCGCTCTGGAGCGATTCGCAGGCCGCGCTCTTTAAGGATGCACGCGCTTTGAACGTCGGCGACATTCTGACCGTCGACATCCAGATCAACGACAAGGCCTCCTTCGACAACGAGACCAACCGCAGCCGCACGAATTCGAGCGGCATGAACTGGGACATCAATGCCCAGATCTTCGGCTGGACGCCTGAATCCAAGACCGATCTGACCTATGGTTCCGACACCAGCACCGACGGAAAGGGCAAGATCGAGCGCACCGACAAGCTCACGCTTCTCGTTGCGGCCGTCGTCACCGGCATTCTCGAAAACGGTAACCTCGTCATCTCCGGTTCGCAGGAAGTCCGTCTGAACCAGGAGCTGCGCATCCTGAACGTCGCCGGTATCGTGCGTCCGCAGGACGTCAACGCCGACAACCAGATCTCTTACGACAAGATCGCCGAAGCCCGCATCTCCTATGGCGGCCGGGGTCGCCTGATGGAAGTGCAGCAGCCTCCGCGCGGCCAGCAGGCCGTCGATCTTTTCTCGCCGCTTTGAGGCCGAACGACGATGGCAGACGAAGACATAAGCGCAGGTCAATCGAAGAAGAAATCCGGCCTGCTGACGATCGTCGGCATTGCCGTCCTGACGCTTCTCGGCGCCGGCGGCGGCTGGGCGGTCGGCACGATCGTCGCGCCCGAGATCAAGGGCGCCAAGGAGGTAGAGCAGGCCAAGGAAGCCGATGCCAAGAAGAAGGCCGAGGAAGGCCTGGCGCGCATCTCGACCGAGGCCAACAACGTCGTCCAGCTCGAGCCGATTACATCGAACCTTGCCTACCCTTCGGAAAACTGGGTCCGACTCGAAGTCGCGCTGCTGTTCAACGGGCCGCCCGACGTCAAGGTCGCCGAGGACATTCACCAGGATATCCTCGCCTATGTCAGGACGGTTTCCCTGCAGCAGATCGAGGGGCCGCGCGGCTTTCAATATCTCAAGGATGACATCCAGGAACGTGTTGACCTTCGCTCGCAAGGGCGGGTATCGAAGGTCATGTTCAGGACCTTTGTCATCGAATGATTCGTTTCATAGTTTTCCTTGCCGCCATGATGGTGGTACCGGAACTGGCGGTGGCACAGCAGCTGCCGACCGACTTGTTGAACGTGCCGGTCGATGGCTCCGTCGCCGCCTGGATCATCCGCACATTCGGCCTGCTGACCGTTCTTTCGGTCGCGCCGGGCATCCTGATCATGGTGACGAGCTTCCCGCGCTTCGTCATCGCCTTCTCGATCCTGCGCTCAGGGATGGGCATCTCCTCGACGCCTTCCAACATGATCCTGCTGTCGCTGTCGCTCTTCATGACCTTCTACGTCATGTCGCCGACCTTCGATCAGGCCTGGCAGAATGGCGTGCAGCCGCTGCTTGCCAACCAGATCAATGAGACCGAGGCGGTCCAGCGTATCGCCGAACCCTTCCGCACCTTCATGGCGGCCAATACCCGGGACAAGGATCTGGCGCTCTTCGTCGATCTTGCGCGCGAGCGCGGTCAGAACATCCAGACGACCGATCCGATCGACTACCGCGTGCTGATCCCTGCCTTCATGATTTCGGAGATTCGTCGCGGTTTCGAGATCGGCTTTCTGGTCGTCCTGCCGTTCCTCGTCATCGACCTCATCGTTGCAACCATCACCATGGCGATGGGCATGATGATGCTGCCGCCGACGTCGATCTCGCTGCCTTTCAAGATTCTCTTCTTCGTGCTGATCGACGGCTGGAACCTGCTCGTCGGCAGCCTGGTGCGCTCGTTCAGCTGATCGGCTGAGCTCTCTATATTTCGATAAAAGAAAACCCCGCCGGATCCGCTCCGGCGGGGTTCATCATGCAGTCGAACCGTTACTCGGCCGCGAAGGGGGCCGTCCGCGGGGGCATCGCTGGAATATCCATGTGCTCGGGCGCCAGGCGCTGTTTCGCCCGTTCGGCCATGATTTCGTAGGCCTTCTCCAGGTGGTGGCAGAAACGTTCGGCGTCGAACAGCGGCGCGATATAACGCTGCTCCTTCAGATGTGCCTTGTATTCGGCGATCCGCTCGGGATTCTGCGCCAGCTCGACGGCGAGATCCTCGTATGCCTGCAGGTCGCTTGCGACGAGCTCGGGTAGATCGATCGCCCTGAGCAGGCTTTCGCTGACGCGCGAGGCGAAGTTGGTGCCCTTGACCGTCAAAACCGGCAGACCGCCCCAGAGCTGCTCCGAGGTGGTCGTGTGACCGTTGACAGGGAAGGTGTCGATCCCGAGGTCGGCTGCCTGCTGGCGGCTGATGTGATCTTCGTAGGGCGCGCGCGGGCAGAAGATGATGCGCTTGGGCGCAATGCCGGCGGCCTGGAACTGCTTCAGCAGGTTCGCCTGGTTGCGCGGCGAATTGGCCATCAGCCAGAGCACGCTGTTCGGCGCCCGCTTGAGGATGCGGCACCAGCTGTTGACCACATCGGGCGTGATCTTGCGGTTGCCGTTGAAGGAGGCGAAGATGAAGGCCTCTTCCGGCAGGCCGAGTTGCTCGCGGGTGACCGGACGCGGCTTCGGGCGATGCATCGGATCGTTCGGCTGGTAGCTCTCCGGAAGCCGGCAGAATTTCTCGTGGAAGAATGGCTTGGCCACGTCGGGCAGCACCGAATGGTCGCCGATGACGTAGTCCAGGTCAATGTTGACGGTGCTGCCGGGAAAACCGAGCCATCCGACATGAACAGGTGCCAGCGGCAGGTTGAAGGCTGACGCGCGGCTGCCCGACGTATGACCCTTCAGATCGACCATGATGTCGATATTGTGCTCGCGTACGATTTCCAGCACCGCCTGGTCGGAGAAACCGTGAATGTCGACGATCCTGCCCCAGCGGCTGCGGTCGGTGTCGTTATGCTTAAGGTATTCGGGGCCCGTATGGCAGAAGAGCGTCACCTCGAACCTGTCCTTGTCGTGAAGTTCGAGAATGCGCTGCAGCAGCTTCATCGTCGCGTGGCGATCCCAGAAGTCCGATGACATATAGCCGATGCGGATCTTGTTTGACCATGTGTGCGGCTGGTTGCGGCGGAACGCGACCCGTTCCTGGTTAAGCGGGGTCGTGCCGATCGTTGCATATCGGTTGAAATCTTCGTTGCCGCACCAGTGCAGATGATAGAATGGATTGTCCTTGCGCAGGATCTCCAGATCACCCTTTGCGAGGGCCTCGTCGATCACTGCCTGATGCTTGGCCGACTCTTCGAAATCGTTGAATTCACGAGCGAATACAAGGTGAAGAAAGCGGAAGGCGTGATTGCCTGGAAAGCGCTTGAAGAGGTTGCGCGCAAGCGTCTGGTTGGTCGCGTCGTTGAGATCGTCGCTGAGCAGCAGGGCCGCCAGGCGCATGTGATCGGGGTTCATGCTTTCCGACAGAACCGTCTTGAACGGGCGGATGATATCTCGCTGCTGGCGCTTCAGATAGATCGCGGTGATGATGAAGGCGAGTTCGGCATCTTCCTGCGCCCTGCTGAGGTTGCGCATGGCGATCAGCAGCGCTTCGTCCTCGTGGCCGGTTTCGTAGTGCAGCTTGGCAGCCTGCTTCTGATATTCGTAGGCGTTCGGTCCTTCGCAATTGCCGGCCAGGCCATAGGCTTTTGCGGCATCGGCCTTGAAGCCGAGCTGCACGAGGTTCTTGGCCAGCAGCGCATAGGTCTTGGCGTCCTGCTGAGTATCGATGAGCTGGTTGAGCGTCGCCAAGGACTTTGTGTAGCGGCCTGCCTGGTAATCTTTGGATGCCGCAGAGAACGAAACTTTGCTGTTCAAAACCCAACTCCGTGAAGGAAATTTTCTGGCATGGCTGTCGATCGCCGGGCGCGCACGATCCGTCCTCCCAGGCAACGGGTGGATTGATCCGATGATGCTATCCCGGCACCTGGCATGTTGCCATTCGAAGCTTGCTTGAAACAGGTGCGCCTCATGAAGACACCGTCTCGCCCCAGAGAAAACGGCTTCTTTCACGATACGTTAGCATGCGAAGGGATAGATTCAGCCGGTATTAACTATGGGATGTAAGGTGCCGGAGCGGAGCCTCCATTTTTAAGAAGTTGGCAAGCATTGGCTGCGAGATTGCCCTGGACATGACGGGTTTGGGCCAAACAAGCAGGCGCCGAGTAGCATGAAGCTGGTCCGTCATCGCCGGTAATACAGTCCGGTATGTCCTCCTTTTTGTATCTAGTTTCCAGGGGACAGATTTATGACAAGCATTAACACGAATTCTTCCGCACAGGCCGCTCTCCAGACGCTGCGCAATGTCAACCAGGGCCTCAACAAGACGCAGAACCACGTTTCATCCGGTTATCGCGTCGAAAAGGCTTCCGACAACGCTGCTTACTGGTCGATCGCAACGACCATGCGTTCGGACAACAAGGCACTGTCGGCCGTTTCCGACGCCCTCGGCGTGGGTGCTGCGAAGGTCGATACCGCTTACACCGCCATGGACAGCGCCATCGACGTCGTCGGCGAAATCAAGGCCAAGCTGGTTGCCGCGACTGAAAACGGCGTCGACAAGGCCAAGGTGCAGGAAGAAATCGGTCAGTTGCAGCAGCAGCTCCTGAGCATCGCCCAGTCGGCTTCCTTCAACGGCGAGAACTGGGTTGCTGGCGCTGCCGGCACCAAGAGCGTCGTTTCCTCCTTCGTCCGCGACGGCTCGAACGCAGTATCGATCACCACGACCGATTACGTTCTCAACAGCGGTTCCGCCGGCAACGTTCTGTTCGGCATGAGCAACGGGACGGTCGAAACCTCCACGGGTATCCTCGGTACGTCGACGGGCGCGACCGGTTCTATCTACTCGATGAACATCACCAACTTCACCGCCGGTCAGATCCAGACGGCTCTGACCAACGTCGAATCGGCTCTGAAGTCGATGACCAGCGCCGGTGCCGCTCTCGGCTCGCTCTCCAGCCGCATCGACAGCCAGGAAGACTTCGTGTCGGCTCTCAGCGACTCGATCGACTCCGGTATCGGCCGTCTCGTCGACGCCGACATGGAAGAAGAATCGTCGAAACTCAGCGCCCTGCAGACCCAGCAGCAGCTGGCGATCCAGTCGCTGTCGATCGCGAACTCCTCTTCGCAGAACATCCTGTCGCTCTTCCGCTAAAGCGGTCGGCACAAGGCTTTCAAGTTTCGCGGCCGGGTCAGCCCCGGCCGCGAAATGTTTTAACATAAGGTTAATGAGCGTCCGTCTAAGTATCAGATATTTTTACGAAATTTCCATTTTGAATTTAGCTTTCCTTAACCATCTTGCTGTTTTCTAGGCCCATCGAAACGGCGAGTTAACCCTAACGAGAATGGTTAACAGGCATGATGCTGATCGCTGTGGGCCGGACGAAAATCCGGAATGTCCCTTTTTTAAGATCTGCCAATAAGGGGCAAACTTACTATGACGAGCATCAACACCAATAACGCTGCAATGGCAGCCCTTCAGACTCTGCGCGGGGTCAACCAGGGTCTCCAGACCACCCAGGCTCATGTTTCGTCCGGCTATCGTGTCGGCAAGGCTGCCGACAACGCTGCCTACTGGTCGATCGCAACGACCATGCGTTCGGACAACAAGGCACTGTCGGCTGTTTCCGACGCTCTCGGCCTCGGCGCTGCCAAGGTCGACACGGCTTACTCCGCAATGGACAGCGCCATCGACGTCGTCGGCGACATCAAGGCCAAGCTGGTTGCCGCGACTGAAAACGGCGTCGACAAAGCCAAGGTCCAGGAAGAAATCAGCCAGCTGCAGCAGCAGCTCCTGAGCGTCGCTCAGTCGGCTTCCTTCTCCGGTGAAAACTGGGTTGCCGGCGCTAACGGCACCAAGAACGTCGTTGCCTCCTTCGTCCGCGACGGCTCCAACGCCGTTTCGGTCGTGATGACCGACTATGTTCTCGACAACAGCTCCACGGGCAACGTCCTGTTCGGCATGAGCGCCGGCGCGGTTGAAACCTCCACGGGTATCCTCGGTACTTCGAACGGCGCAACCGGTTCCGTCTACGCGATGGACATCACCAACTTCACCCTCGGCCAGATCCAAACGGCTCTGACCAACGTTGAGTCGGCTCTGAAGTCCATGACCAGCGCCGGTGCTGCTCTCGGCTCGATCTCTAAGCGCATCGAGCTTCAGGAGAACTTCGTATCGGCTCTCAGCGACTCGATCGACTCCGGTATCGGCCGTCTCGTCGACGCCGACATGGAAGAAGAGTCCTCCAAACTCAGCGCCCTGCAGACCCAGCAGCAGCTCGCCGTCCAGTCCCTGTCGATTGCGAACTCCTCTTCGCAGACCATCCTGTCGCTCTTCCGCGGCTAATAAACGCCAGAAAATATGGCCCGCCGGTCTCCGGCGGGCACCTCTGCTCGAGCCGCGCTTCGATGAAGCGCGGCTTTCTTATTTTCGTTAACGATTGATTAACCATAATGTTGTCTTCTCAGCTCAACGAGACGGCGGGTTAACCGACATTAAAAACCGGTTAACAGGCATGAGGCTGATCCCCGTTCCCGGTAACATTCCGGAATGTCCCTTTTTCCCAGATGCCAACAAGGGGCAATCATTTCATGACCAGCATTTTGACGAACGTCGCGGCAATGGCCGCACTTCAGACACTCCGCGGAATCAACGACAGCCTCGAAGACACGCAGAACCACGTCTCGTCGGGTTACCGCGTCGAAAAGGCTGCCGACAACGCCGCTTACTGGTCGATCGCAACGACCATGCGTTCGGACAACAAGGCGCTTTCGGCCGTGTCCGACGCTCTTGGCCTCGGCGCCGCCAAGGTCGACACCGCCTACTCCGCCATGGACAGCGCCATCGACGTCATCAGCGAGATCAAGGCGAAGATCGTCGCCGCAACCGAAAAGGGCGTCGACAAGACCAAGGTCCAGGAGGAAATCGGTCAGTTGCAGCAGCAGCTGCTGAGCATCGCACAGTCGGCTTCCTTCTCCGGTGAAAACTGGGTCGCCGGCGCCGATGGCACCAAGAGCGTCGTGTCGACCTTTGTCCGCGACGGTAACGGCAATGTCTCGGTCAAGACGACCGACTACGTCCTGGACACGAGCTCCACGGGCAACGTTCTCTTCGGCATGACCTCGACCGGTACGATCGAGACGACCTCCGGCATCATCGGCACATCCTACGGCACGATCGGTTCGATCTACTCTATGGACATCAGCACCTTCGGTTCGGCTGAGATCTCCATGGCCCTGACCTCCATTGAGGCCGGCCTCGAAGCGATGACCAAGGCTGCATCGCAGCTCGGTTCGATTTCGACCCGTATCGAATTGCAGGAGAACTTCGTCGGAGCGCTCAGCGATTCGATCGACTCGGGCGTCGGCCGCCTCGTCGATGCCGACATGGAAGAGGAATCGAGCAAGCTGACGGCGTTGCAAACCCAGCAGCAGCTGGCGATCCAGTCGCTGTCGATCGCCAACTCCAGCGCGCAGAACATCCTCACGCTGTTCCGCAGCTAAATCAGCCGCTGAAGCTGGATCGAATCTTGCGCCGCCGATCGGCCGCAAGCAGGAAACCTTCCGGACCGCGCCCGAAACGGCGCGGTTCTTTGTTTTATATCAATAGCTTAACGTACGAGATAATCCGCTTGTCGCGCTCTTGGCGCCGCTCTTGCCCAACAAGTTGATATCGAGTTAACTTCGCCTTGAGTTGATTTGCTTTTGCGACGCGCCGGTGAAATTTCGCCGGAGGCATGAGGCCACTTCAGTCGCCGCCGGCAATCCGGCCTGCCCTTTCATCTTATTCCGAGACCCTGTCGATGACCGTTAAGATTACCAGCGCGGCCGCGGTGAATGCACTTGCGGTGCTGCGCAGCATCAACAAAGAAGCCAGTCAGACCCAGCAGCAAGTGTCTTCGGGCTATCGGATCGAGACGGCCGCAGACGATGCCTCCTACTGGTCGGTCGCCACTGTCATGCGCTCGGACAGCACCAATCTCGGCACGATCGGCGATGCGCTCGGTCTCGGGGCTGCCAAGGTGGATGCGACCTACACGGCAATGAATTCGGCGATCGATCTCGTCAGCCAGATCCGCGCCAAGCTGGTTGCGGCAAGAGAGCCCGGCACCGATAAGGACAAGATCAATGCTGAGATCAGCGAATATAAGGAGCAGCTGAAGACCGTTGTCGGGTCGACGTCGTTTGCAGGCGAGAACTGGTTGCTGAACAGTGACAAGGCAGCGCCGCCGACATGGTCGGTCATTTCAGGTTTCGTGCGCGCCTCGACGGGCGAATACCAGGCCCAGACCATCGACTTCCCTTCGTCGCAGACCATCCTCATCGACAAGAACAATGCGAGCGGCGGCCTGTTCACCAAGGCGATTGATGCCCAGGCGATCAACAACAGCGGCACGGGACCGCGGAACTATTACCTGCTGGACGCCGGGTCGACCACGCCGGCGACGGGCAGCGAGATCGCGATCGACAAGAACACCACTGACGCCCAGCTCGTCGACATGCTCGATGTGACCGACTCCCTGTTCTCCTCGCTGACGACGACGGCCGCCTCAATCGGTGTGATGAAGACGCGTATTGACGACCAGATCGACTACGCGGCCGATCTGTCGGATTCGATCGACAAGAGCGTCGGCGCGCTGGTCGATACCGATATGGATGAGGCCTCGATCCGCCAGAAGGCGATCGAAACTCAGAAGCAGATGGCTGTCGAAGCGATCTCGATCCTCAACACGGCGGCAAGCAAGATCCTCATTCTGCTGGAGTAGAGCTGGGCGCGATCACCAATGGCGGCGGCGCCATTCATCCTCGCGCAAGTTTGACTTCCTAGTTTCCGGCATGAAGGCATCGTCCGAAAATCATGCCGGCGCAAGGTCAAGCCCTTGTTCGCTGCGAAGGACATGTCGCGCGCAAGGTCATTTTGAACGGGGGCGGGCAAGCCGCACGTCTTCCGGATGCTGGATGGTTTCTATGAGCATTTCGCTTTCTCGGTATTTGAAGGACTTCGGCGAACCGAAGCCGTCAGCGCCGATCATCGATATCGACGATTTGGCCGGAGATGGTTTTCCGGAGACGCCGAGCGAACCTCCGGTCGACATCGAGGCGGAGCGGCGCGAGGCCTATGCGCAAGGCCATGCGGCGGCGACCGCTGATTTGACCGAGAAATACGAAAGCGAGGCGCGCGCTCTGGCCGAGGCCCATACGCGCGCGCTCGAGGAACTGAAGATTCGCTACGAAGTGGAGGCGGCCGCGGTCATTGCATCCCGCGTCCGCGATATCGCTGAAGAAGTCGCTCAGCTCGTCAGCGCCGGCGCGGCGATCGCCATTGCGCCCGTCGTGACGGAAGCGCTTGCGGCCAAGGCTGCCGAAAGTCTCGCCGCTCTGCTGCGTGAAGCAATTCTCGAAGGTGCAGCCGGACCGGTCGTTGTCAGAGGGCCGACCGGCCTTTTCGACATATTGAAAGCCGAGCTCGGCGAACATGCCACGGCGGTTCGGCACATCGAGGCCGAAGATGTCGATCTAGCCGTCGAAATCGGTGAGTCCGTCATCGTTACCCGTATGTCCGCCTGGGCGGCCAGCTTGAAGAAAGTTCTCGAATGAGCGACGGCGAAAACCATCACCACGGCAGAAACGAGATCATTATCGTCAAGCGGCATGGCGGCGGTGATCACGATGGTGCCCATGGCGGTGCGTGGAAAATTGCCTATGCCGACTTCATGACGGCGATGATGGCATTCTTCCTTGTCATGTGGCTGGTGAACGCCGCCAACGAGGAGACCAAGGCCGCGGTTGCGACCTATTTCAATCCGATCAAGCTTGCCGACGAAAAGCCGACCGAGAAAGGCCTGAAGAAGCCTGTCGACCATGCCGAGGGCGAGGAGAAGAAGGAAAAGTCGAAACAGAAGGAAGATAATCCGACCGAGGGTAAGTCCGCCGCCGATGGTGACGACCAGACATCGACCTCAGGCGACCAGACCAATTATTCCGAGGCCGATTTCTTCGAGAATCCCTATTCGGTTCTCGCCGAGATCGCCCAGGAGGTCGGCCAGCAGGCCAATGTCAGCGCCAAGGGCGATGGCGGCGCGGCCGATTCCGGCCCTGCCACCGGCGCCGATGGCGGGCAAGCCTATCGCGATCCCTTCGATCCGGATTTCTGGACGAAGCAGGTCGAGGTGACAACGGCCGGAAAACCCTTGCCGCCCGACAAGAGCGAGGAGCAGCCGACCGAGAGCGAGACGACGGAGATCGCCAAGGCCGAGGATATGAAGCCGGTGCCTTTGGCGACCGACCAGAAGCCCGCAAAGGAAGCCCCTGCTAAGGAAGCCAAGGAAATGAAGGGCGCCGCAGAGGCCAAGGACGGCAAGGTGACGGAGGGCAAAGCGGTCGAGGAGAAGAAGGCGGAAGCTCGGAAGGACGCCGAGCATCAGAAGGAAGCCGACCAGAGCGCGGCTGAGCCCGAGCGGCAGAAGAAGGAAGCTGAACAGCTTCAAGCGCAGATCTCCCAACAGATCGGCGGTGTTGCCGGCAAGCTCGCGGAAGGCCTGACAGTGACGGCGGCCGAAGGCGGCCTGCTGGTCAGCATCTCCGACCAGAACGATGATTCGATGTTCAATATCGGTTCGGCTGTTCCGCGCCAGGAGATGGTGCTCGCCATGGAAAAGATCGGGACGATCCTGAAGGAGAGGGGTGGCGCAGTCGCCATCCGCGGCCACACCGACGGGCGCCAATACAAGGGCGGGCAGAACGAGAACTGGCGGCTTTCGATGGATCGCGCCCAGAGCGCCTATTACATGCTCGTGCGCGGCGGACTGGACGAGACGCGCGTCTCCCAGGTCTCCGGTTTCGCCGACCGTCGGCTGAAGCTCCCCGCCGACCCGTTCAATGCGGTCAACCGCCGGATCGAGATCCTGGTGCAGGCGGAATAGGGATAGTCGGATGGCGCGTCGGCAGCATCGCTACGTCGGATTTATGGCCCTCGGCCTGGCGATGCTTTCGCCTGCCGCAGGCAAAGCGCAGGATCCGGACGATCTTGCGCCGTACAAGATGCTGCGGTCGCTGCAGTTCGTGCAGGATTCCGTCGTCGCCGGCGATCATTCGGCCGGCGAAATGCAGCGCTTCATGCTGGGCACCATCGACGAGCGGCTGCGAACGGCCAATACAAAGATTTTCGATGATGACCGCAATGTCGATGCGGCGCTGATCTATACAATGAGCGGCGGCAATCCCCAGACGCTCGAATATCTGATCGCCCATGACGTCGACGGCTATTTCGATAACCGCGTCACCGATGTGCTGCGCAAATATCTGACCGGCAAGGGGCTGCTCGTCGCCAAGACGCTGGAGGAAACCGCCAGGGAATATCGCGACAAGAAGATCGGTCCATACCTGGCGCTGATCGGCGGCAACGTGCTGATCGCCACGAAACCGACAGATGCGCTTGATCTCTACGACCAGGCACGCCTTGCCGCGCCGGGCACAATCGTCGAGGAGGCAGCCTTGCGCCGTTCCCTCGCCATCTGCGTCGACAAGCGAATGCTCGACAAGGGGCTCGCCTATTCGCAGCGTTATGCCAGGCGCTTCCTGCATTCGCCCTATGCCAGTCAGTTCGCC
Organism: Rhizobium sp. CNPSo 3670; assembly: GCF_057784555.1. Taxonomy (NCBI): domain Bacteria; kingdom Pseudomonadati; phylum Pseudomonadota; class Alphaproteobacteria; order Hyphomicrobiales; family Rhizobiaceae; genus Rhizobium; species Rhizobium sp. CNPSo 3670. The sequence goes on along the minus strand of NZ_JBXSOL010000008.1, from coordinate 67,923 downwards.
GATCTTTTCGTCAAGCTCGTCGTCGCCCATGATCACGATGTGAAACCGCAGGATGTCGTCGATATCCTCTCATTCATGGATGCCCCGCGCCAGCGCGAGGTCTATCTGCGCATCGCCCGCGCTGCGGCGATAGCGGGCAAGCCCGAGCTGGCGCGCATGGCGGTCGAACATGTGCAGTTGCTTGGCGCGGGCACCGATAATGCCTTCGGCCCGCTCGCAGATTTTTATGGCGGCATGGCCGGCCTTCCCACGGAGGAGATCGACCAGGCGGCAAAGAATGTCAGCGGCATCGACGGCGAAAGGCTTTCGCCGCGGGATCAGGCGCTGCAGGCGGCGGCGCGCTCCGTTGCCGAGCAGATCCTGCGTGCGCCGGATCCGGCAAGCTTGACGCAAGCATCCAATCCTAACACTTCTCATCAAGAAATCACTTCTGAAAAGGCTGCGGCGATAGCCACGCAACCGGGGACGCCAGGCGCGCCTCCCGAGCCTGTTCCAGGAGGTGTGGCATCGACTGGCCAGAGCCAGGATACCGACTCCTCATTCAACACATTTGTGACGACCAGCCGATCCAAGCTCGACGAGATCGATGGTCTTCTGGCGCAGGAAGGCAACGAACAATGATGGACTTGAGCGTCTCGGGCGGAGCCTCTGGTGCGGAGGCGGCTGCGGCCGCGAAATCTGCAAAGGCTGCAAAGGGGGATGCCGCCGGTCAGCAGGGCGGCTTCTCCGATGTGCTTGCTGAGACAGGCGGCAGCGCCGTCGACGGCGCGCCGGACGATGCACAGCCGGATCAGAGTGTCGCCAATGGCGATCCAGGGAAGGTGGCGCGGACGATCCGCAGCCGCAGCGGCGCCAGACCGCTGATCCATCTCAGCGACGCCGCACTGAAGGCACAGGCCGAAGTGCAGCCAGAAACGGTCGCTAATGCCGAAAAGGTGGTCGCAAAGCCGGCGAAGGATGGGCTCAAATTGCCGGCCGGCGTCGGCAAGCCCGATCCCAAGGATCAGTCCGCCGACGAGGCCACGCAGGAGGCCAAGGGCGTCAAGCGCGTCAAGACGGACATCTCGAAAACAGATGCGGATAAGGACGGTGGGGCCGAGGACGGCGGCATCTCCGATGTGCTCGGCCTGCTGAAGCAGGAGCCCGCCGATGGCACGGTCGCTTCACCAGCCGCCGCAGCCGCCCATCAAGCCTTCACCAAGACCGACGAGGCCGGATCTGCCGAGAAGACGACCGCTGGTATCGACGCCAAAACGAGCGGGCACGCATCCGACGCCCTGGCGGTTGTCAGCGGCAATATCGAAAGCGTCAAGTCTGATGATATCAAGGTTCCCGGCGCCGAGAATACCGAAGCCGCCGACGGCCGGACGTTCCGGATCAGTCGCGCCGACGGCCGCGGCGTTTCGATGGACGTTCACCTCGGCGCGGAACAGGCCGGGTCCAAGGACGGTGCGAAGAAGACCGATCTCGAGAATGTCTCGGTCCTCGAATCGCGCCGCTATATCGGCCTGGCGCAGAATACCAATTCCGCTGCGGTCACCGCCGCTCTCTCCGGTGATTCCGAATGGGCGCGCGCCATGCAGCCGAGTTCGACGCTCTCCAACGCGGCGGAATGGACGAGCACCGGCAAGGTGGTCAATACGCTGAAGATCCAGATGAACCCGATCGATCTCGGCCTGGTGACGGCAACCATGCGCCTGGCCGGCGACGCCCTGAACGTCGACCTTAAGGTCGAAACCGGCGCCGCCTACCGGCAGCTGAAGGAAGATCACGGCAAGATTCTCGAATCCCTGCGCAGCCAGGGCTATGCGGTCGACAACGTCACCATCAGCATGGCCCCCGTCGAACGGGCCGACGCCGGCAACCAGGCCGGCAGCCAGGGGCAGGCCTCCCAGCAGCAGTCGCTGCCTCAGCAAGGGCAGGGCGGCGAGGCGCGCGAGCGCCACAATCAGACGGCGCAACGGATGGATGGAGGCTTCAATGGCGCAGGCGAGACCGGTATCGAAGACGTCTTTGCTGGCGGTGCTCGCAGCAGCGGTGCTGGCGGCGTTTACCTCTGAGGCAGCCGCTTCCACCGGTGCCTGCGAACGCGAAATCCAGTCGGCCGCGGTCAAATACGGTATCCCTGAAGGCATCCTCTATTCGGTCGGCCTGACGGAGACCGGCCGCAGGGGCTCACTCTATCCCTATGCCATGAACGTCGAAGGCAAGGCGATTTTCCCGCCCTCGGAACAGGATGCGGTGAGGCAGTTCGATGTGGCCCGCAGAAGCGGGGCGAAGCTCATCGACATCGGATGCATGCAGATCAATCACTATTATCACGGCGAGAATTTCCCCTCCGCCGAAGATATGTTCGATCCGCATCGCAATGTGGAATATGCGGCGAGGTTTCTCCGCAACCTGCATGACCGTCATGAGACCTGGACGATGGCGGTAGCAAGATACCACGCGGGGCCGAATAACAATCCCGCGCAGAAGCAGTATGTCTGCCGCGTTATCGCCAATTTGGTGGCGACCGGCTATGGCAAGTGGACTCCCAATGCGAGTAACTTCTGCCAGAATTAATTCAACCAGAGAGAGAATTGCCAAATTGTGACAGAACTGTGTCGCAATGTGGCAGGAATCCGGCGCCAAGCCGGTACGCAAGTCACAATTAACCGAGCGTTAACTTTTCCACGAAACTTTTGTGTGGATATCTGGGCGTAGCCACTAGATGTAGATCAAATCGCCACGCGGATCTTAATCAATTATTAATTTCCGCCATTCACTTTATCGAGTTGTCGCCGATTCGCGCGATTCGTACCCATAGATCATCGAAGTGCCACACTGATTCGGAGGCGGACGAATGATCGTAGTGGTTGATGAGCGTGAGCTCGTAAAAGACGGATACACATCCCTGTTTGGCCGGGAGGGCATTCCCTCCACCGGCTTTGATCCATCGGAATTCGGCGAGTGGGTGCAGACCGCCGCCGATTCGGATATTGCGGCGGTCGAGGCCTTCCTGATCGGTCAGGGCCAGCGCAGCTTCGAACTGCCCCGGGCGATCCGGGACCGTTCGATGGCGCCGGTGATTGCGGTCAGCGATCAGCCCTCGCTCGAAAACACCCTTGCGCTTTTCGATTGCGGCGTCGACGACGTGGTGCGCAAACCGGTCCATCCGCGCGAAATTCTCGCCAGAGCGGCCGCGATCCGGCGCCGGTTGAAGGCCATTGCCAACTACACCGATATCGGTGGCATCCGCGTCTTCTCGGATGGCCGTGACCCCGAAATCAACGGCGAGGTCTTTGCGCTTCCCCGGCGCGAGCGCCGCATCCTCGAATATTTGATCGCCAACCGCGGTCGCCGGGTCACCAAGACCCAGATCTTCAACGCCATCTACGGCATCTTCGATGAAGAGGTCGAGGAGAACGTCGTCGAAAGCCACATCTCGAAGCTGCGCAAAAAGCTGCGCAAGAAGCTCGGCGTCGATCCGGTCGATTCCAAGCGCTTCCTCGGCTACTGCATCGATTGGGCCTGATTTTTCCGGCCGGGTGGCGGCGCCCGGCTGAACCTCGATATTGGCCTTGCTGCTCGCCATGACAGACAGCTTCACGCAAGGCCCGACAAATACTCTCGAGTTTAACAGGTAAAACGAGGTTTTCAGATGAGCATTTTCGGCAGCATGAAGACGGCAGTGTCGGGCATGAACGCGCAGGCCAACCGCCTCAGCACCGTCTCCGACAACATCGCCAACGTGAACACCACCGGTTACAAGGCCGTATCGACGAGCTTCTCCTCGTTGGTTCTTCCCTCCTCGGGCGGCAACTACAATTCCGGCGGCGTTCAGACCTCCGTGCGCCAGGCCGTCTCCGACCAGGGTGATATTTCTTACACGACCTCCACCACCGATCTTGCGATTTCGGGCGATGGCTTCTTCATCGTCCAGGGTCCCGACGGCACCCCGGTTCTGACCCGCGCCGGCGACTTCCAGAAGGACGACGAAGGCAATCTCGTCAATGCCGCCGGCTTCCAGCTGATGGGTTATTCCTACGACTCCGGCGCTCCCGCCGTCGTAGTCAACGGCTTCGACGGCCTCGTTCCCGTCAACGTCAATCAGGAGGGGCTGACCGCGATCGCCTCGACATCGGGTGTCTTCAAGGGCAATCTCGATTCCGGCGCCAATATCGCTCCGGTCGCTCCGGCGACGCTGCCGAGCGCGAACGCCGCCACCACGACGGCCGACACCAAGAAGTTTTCGATGGTCGCCTACGACCATCTCGGCAACAAGGTGATGTACGACTTCTACTTCACCAAGACCTCGGTCGTGACACCGCCGCCGGCAACCGGTACGGCGAGCACTTGGGAGGTCGCGGTCTTCCGCAACGCCGATGCGGCGTCGGGCGGTACGACCTCCTTCCCTTACACCGGCGGCGCCGGCGCCGTTGTCGCCTCCGGAAACCTTACATTCGACCGCAACGGCAAGATGCTGACCGGCGGCGCCCTCACCATTGCCGATACGACGAATGCTCTATCGATCAACATGGATCTCTCCGGCTTCACGCAGCTGGGCGCCGCCTTTGCCGGCACCGGTACACCGAACGGCCAGGCGGCGAGCCCGGTCAAGGATGTCACGATCGATGGCGATGGCATCGTCTACGCCAAATACGAAGACGGCAGCACCAAGCCGCTCTATCGTATTCCGCTCGCCAATGTCGCAAGCCCGGACAAGCTGACGCTGATGAGCGGCAACGTCTACAGTGCCAATGGCCAGTCGGGCGTTACCGTCACCGGCTTCCCTCAAACCAACGGCCTCGGCACGATCAAGTCAGGCGCTCTGGAAGGTTCGAACGTCGATCTTGCCGGCGAACTGACCGAGATGATCGAAGCGCAACGCAGCTACACCGCCAATTCGAAAGTGTTCCAGACGGGGTCCGACATCATGGACGTCCTCGTCAACCTCAAGAGATAAGTAGGGTAACGGGTAAGCCATGTCGCTCACGTCCGCACTTAATACCGCGCAGAACATATTCAACAATACCGGCACGCAGAGCAGTGTCGTATCGAACAATATCTCGAATGCGGGCAATAAAGATTATGTGCGCCGGCAGGCGATGCTCACGACGTCCCTGAATGGCGCGCAGGTCGTCCAGATCAACCGGGCACAGGAAGACGCCCTGCTGCGCCAGTATCTGAAGACATCCTCTCAGGACAGCGCTCAGCAGACCCTGCTGGGCGGCCTCGAAGATCTCAAATCGATCATGGGTGGCAACGACTACGAAACCTCGCCGTCGACTTATCTCGGTGTTTTCCAACAGAAACTGCAGGCTTTCAGAACCTCGCCGGGCAGCACCGTCGCCGCTCAGGGGGCCATCACCGCCGCCCAGGATGTCGCCAACTCGTTGAACAATGCCTCGCAGTCCGTTCAGGACGTTCGCGCCAACGCCGACAAGGAAATCACCACCGCCGTCGATACGCTGAATACGCTCCTCGGCCAGTTCGAGAAGGCTAACAATGCTGTCAAGACCGCCACTGCCTCCGGTACGGATGCATCCGGCGCTCTCGATGAACGCGAAAAAGTTCTAAAGCAGATTTCGCAAATCGTTGGCGTCAGTGCGACGACGCGCGACAACAACGACATGGTGCTGAGCACGCCGGACGGAACGATCCTCTTCGAGACGATCCCGCGCAAGGTGACGTTCAAGTCCCAGGATATCTATACCGCCACCACGATCGGCAATTCTGTCTATATCGACGGTGTTGCGCTGCCGCTCGGCAAGGGTTCGACGACGACGGGGCAGGGAAGCCTCCAGTCGCTCCTGCAGATTCGCGACGAGATTGCCCCCAACTTCCAGAAGCAGCTCGACGAAATCGCCCGTGGCCTCGTCTCGCTCTTCAAGGAGCAGAACACGGCAGGGCCCCCGGCCTATGTGCCAGGCCTCTTCACCTGGAGCGGCGGCACGGTCGATACTGGCGCCACCGCGGTCGCCGGGATGGCGTCGACCATCACGGTCAGCACCCGCGTAATCACCTCGCAGGGCGGCGATCCGATGCGTCTGCGCGATGGTGGCGTCAACGCCGCCGGCGTCGTCCTGAACACGTCAGGCGTCAGCGGTTATACGGCTGAACTCGACCGCCTTTATACGGCGATGACATCCGACATGGATTTCGACCCGGCAGCTGGAGCGCCGGTCGGCTTCGACGCCACGACGGGCATCGATTCCAACGTCAGCATCATGGAATATGCCACGAATTCCCTCGGCTGGCTCGAGCAGTACCGCAGCAACGCTACGACGGCGGCCGAAAACACTTCGGCGGCACTGTCGCGCTCCGACGAAGCCTATTCCAATGAGACCGGCGTCAACCTCGACGAGGAGCTGACGCTGCTCCTTGATATCGAGCAGTCCTACAAAGCGGCGACCAAGATTCTGAACGCCGTAGACGAAATGCTGAAGTCATTGCTGGATATTGCGAGTTAAGCCATGAAGAGCTCATTTATTTCAAGTTCGGCCATTCAGAATGCAATGCGGTTGACGATCCGTCAGGCGCAGAACCAGATGACGAAGGCGACGATGGAAGCGACCACGGGGGTCTATGCGGATATCGGCGTCTCGCTCGGCGGCAATGCGGCCAGAAGCGTAGATTTCACCCGCGAGACCGACAGAATCGATTCAATCAAATCAAGCAATTCGCTTGTCAGCGCACGCATGGAATCCTCGCAGCTCGGTCTTTCCAAGATGAAGGACGTCGGCGATGGCCTCGTTTCGAAGCTGACGGCGCTGCAGGGTAGCCACGATCCGGGCAGCATAACCGTCGCCATTCAGTCGGCCACCAGCGCACTTTCGACCATGATGGATACGGCCAACACCATGGTGAACGGGGAATATCTGTTCTCCGGCATCAACACGGACGTGCAGCCGCTGACCGACAAGACGACGGCCACGAGCGCCGCCATCGTTACTGCGCTCAACACTTATGCGGCCGGTCTCGTTCCGCCGAAAGCGGTCAGCGACCTCACCGGCGCTGAAATGGGGACCTTCATCACGTCGACGGTCGAGCCGATGTTCAGCGAAGCGAACTGGACGGCTGCGGGGACCGGCTGGTCGCAGGCGTCGAGTCAGAACATGACGAGCCGCATCAGCAACTCGGAAGTGATCGAATCTTCGACCAATGCCAATTCCGAAGGCATGCGTTATTTGGCGCTTGCTTCGGTCATGACCACCGCCCTGCTCGGCCAGAACCTCAGCACCGATGCAATGACGACGGTGTCCAAGCAGGCGATCAGCTACACGGCCAAGGCCACAAGCGGCCTCGTGACGCAGGCAAGTCAGCTTGGCCTCTCCCAGGAGCGCGTCAAGAAGTCCAATGACGCTCTCGACGCTCAGTCGAACATCATCAAGAACAAGCTGGTCGATCTCCAGGGCGTCGATCCCTACGAAGCCTCGACCCTCGTCAAGACTTTGGAAACGCAGCTTGAAACCGCTTACACGATCGTCTCGAAGATCCAGCAGTTGAGTCTCGTAAACTACCTTTGATGATCAAAGGCGCGCACAGAAGGATGCATGAATGTATCAGTTCTCATATGCCGAAGTCATGCAGGACTCGGTGGCCGACGCGAAAGAGCGGGAATGGCAGGTTCTTGACCGGTCCATAGAACTGCTGGCGTTGGCGCGCGACAAGGAAAAATACGGTCGGGAAGCCATCGAAGCCCTGTTTTATACGCGCCGGGTTTGGATCAGCTTTATCGAGGATCTGAAACATCCGGAAAACCAGCTGGATATCCAGCTCAGGGCTAACCTCATCTCGATTGCGATCTGGATATTGAAGGAATGCGACAGGATCAGAAAACGTCTGTCTAATAACTACCAGGGCATCATCGACGTTACCACCATCATCAGGGATGGACTTAAATGAAAAGTACACTTCGCATTTCTCTGAAGGCCGGAGAAAGAATCTTCATCAACGGCGCCGTCCTGCGTGTCGACCGCAAGGTCGCGCTGGAATTCCTGAACGATGTGACGTTCCTTCTCGAGAATCACGTCCTCCAGCCTGAAGGCGCAACGACGCCCCTGCGCCAGCTCTATTTCATCGCGCAGATGATCCTCATCAATCCCGAGGGCAAGGACCACTCGACGGCGATGTTCCGCAAGTCGATCACCATGCTGCTCACCTGCTTCAAGAACGAAGAGATCCTCGCTGAGCTGAAGCGGATCGATGCGCTTGTGTCGACCGGCCGCGCCTTCGACGCCTTGAAGGCGATCCGCGGTCTCTACGCGATCGAAGACAATATCCTCAACAATCACGAACTGCCGCCGACGATGGTCGAGCAGATTCGCAGGGAGATCGCACCATGGCGGTAGACGCAACGTCAAGCGTGACGAGTTCGACCACCACGAGCTCGAGCTCAACTCAGAGCAAGGCGACGCTGAACTACGACAACTTCCTTCAGCTGCTCATCGCGCAGATGAAGAACCAGGATCCGACCGATCCGATGGATGCAAGCGAACAGGTCGCTCAGCTTGCCACCTTCTCGCAGGTCGAGCAGACGATCCAGACCAACACCAAGCTGGATACGCTCCTGGCAAGCTCGAGCCTGACCCAGGCCAGCAGCTATGTCGGCAAATATATGGAAAGCGCCGACGGCACCGTCAAAGGCGTCATCGATTCCGTCAAGGTTTATTCCGACGGCATCATTGCGACGACCACGGATGGCGATAAGATACTCGTGCAGGCGGGAATCACTGTCGCCGACGAGGCGCCGAGCAGCAGCTCCTGACGCAAAGGGGTGTCAGCGCGCCTGACAATGCCGATCAATCGCAGCCCTGTCATACGGGGCTGCTTCGAGGCGATATGAGGTTGCCTTCAGATGAATGAAGCTGATGCATTGGATCTGTTCCAGGCCGCAATCTGGACGGTCCTGATTGCCTCCGGTCCGGCGGTTCTCGCTGCGATGGTGGTGGGTCTCGTCATCGCGCTGATCCAGGCGCTGACCCAGGTACAGGAAGCGACACTGACCTTCGTGCCAAAGATTGTCGCGGTGCTGGTCGTGGTCGGAATCACCGCCCCCTTCGTCGGCTCGCAGATCTCCATTTTCACCAATCTGGTCTTTTCGCGCATTCAGTCGGGTTTCTGAGCCACCTTCGCGCAAGCTTCGCCATTTAGTTCTCGATCCGAATTGGGCGGACTCATGTCCGCCTCCTCTCATGAAGAGACGGAATCGTCATGGCGCAACCACCTGCACTCCCCCTTCCGAAAGTCGCCCCGAGCCTGCGCGATATCGGTTTTGCCCTCGGCATCATCGGCATCATCTGCATTCTCTTCCTGCCGATCCCGCCGTTCCTGATCGATATGGGGCTGGCCTTCTCGATTGCTTTCTCGGTGCTGATCCTGATGGTCGCGCTATGGATCCAGAAGCCGCTCGATTTCTCGTCTTTTCCGACCATTCTGCTGATCGCAACGATGACACGATTGGCGCTCAACATCGCGACGACCCGCGTCATCCTGTCCCACGGCAATGAAGGCCACGATGCGGCCGGCGGCGTCATTGCCGGTTTCGCCAGTCTCGTGATGTCCGGCGACTTCGTCATCGGTCTGATCGTCTTCCTGATCCTCATCACCATCAACTTCATCGTCATCACCAAGGGTGCCACGCGTATCGCCGAAGTCGGCGCGCGTTTCACGTTGGACGCCATCCCCGGCAAGCAGATGTCGATCGATGCCGATCTCTCGGCCGGCATCATCGACGAAAAGGAAGCCCAGCGCCGGCGCAGGGAGCTCGAAGAGGAGAGCTCCTTCTTCGGGGCGATGGATGGTGCGTCGAAATTCGTGCGCGGCGATGCCGTCGCCGGCCTCATCATCACCGCGATCAACGTCTTCGGCGGCATCATCATCGGCTATTTCCGCCATGGCATGCCCATCGGCGAAGCGGCCGACGTCTTCGTCAAGCTCTCCGTCGGCGACGGCCTCGTCTCGCAGATGCCGGCCCTCATCGTTTCGCTCGCAGCCGGCCTTCTCGTGTCACGCGGCGGTACGACGGGCTCCACGGACCAGGCTGTCGTCAACCAGCTGAGCGGCTATCCCCGCGCGCTCTCCGTCTCGGCCGTCTTGATGTTCGTTCTCGGCCTGATGCCGGGCCTGCCGACCATTCCCTTCACCGTCCTCGGCGGTCTTCTCGCCTTCGGCGCCTGGTTCATTCCGCGGCAGGTCGAGGCTGAAAACAAGCTTCGCCGCGAACAGGAGGAAAAGAAGGTCGTCCAGAGCAAGGAACTGGAGAAGGATTCGGTCAAGTCGGTGCTCCGCACTTCCGAGATCGAGCTCGCGCTCGGCAAGATGGTGTCGACTCGCCTGCTCGGCGCTCACCAGGAGCTGGCGTTCCGCGTCGGCAAGATGCGCAAGAAGTTCGCCACTCAATACGGTTTCGTCGTGCCGGAAATCAAGGTCACGGACGACATCGCCATTCCCGAGAAGTCCTATCAGATCCGCATCCATGGCACGACGGTCGCATCTAACCTGCTGCGCGTAGGTGAAGTCCTGGTCGTCACCGGCGCCGGTCGCAAGCCGAGCATTCCCGGCGACGAAATCCGCGAACCCGCTTTCGGCATGCCGGCCGTCTCGATCCTCGAAAACTTCGCCGACGATCTGAAACGCGAAGGCTTCCAGCCGATCGACAATGTCTCCGTCGTGCTCACGCACATGAGCGAAGTCATCCGCAACAACCTGCCGCAACTTCTGTCCTACAAGGACGTCAAGGTGCTAATCGACCGCCTTGATCCGGAATACAAGAAGCTCGCCGATGAGATCTGCTCGTCGCACATGTCCTATTCCGGCCTGCAGGCGGTGCTCAAGCTCCTGCTTGCCGAGCGCGTTTCGATCCGCAACCTGCATCTCATTCTCGAAGCGGTGGCCGAGCTTGCCCCGCATGTCAGGAAGACCGAGCAGATCGTCGAGCATGTCCGCATTCGCATGGCCCAGCAGCTCTGCGGCGATCTCGCCGATAATGGCGTCTTGCGTGTCTTGCGCCTCGGCAGCAAATGGGATCTCGCCTTCCACCAGGCGCTGAAGCGCGATGCCAAGGGCGAGGTAATCGAATTCGACATCGATCCGCGCAGCCTGGAGGAGTTCAGCGAGCAGGCCAGCAAAGTTATCCGTGAGTTCATGGATCGCGGCCTGCCATTCGCCCTTGTCACGTCGCCGGAAACACGATCCTATGTGCGCATGATCATCGAACGGCTGTTCGCCACGCTCCCGGTCCTGTCGCATGTCGAATTGGCCAAGGGCATCGAGATAAAGATTTTGGGCTCGATTTCATGATAACAGACCCGCAAGGGACGGTTCTCGCGCTGTTTCTGGTTTTCTGCCGGATCGGCGGCTGTGTGCTGGTTCTTCCGGGTTTTTCCTCGGCGCGCGTGCCTGAGCAGCTGCGCGTCTTCATTGCTCTCGCGCTGTCGATCGCCGTCATGCCGCTGCTCTGGGACACCGTTTATCCCGCCGTTCATACGGGATCCGCGACCTATATCGGCCTGATCTTCAGCGAATCACTGATCGGCGTGATGTACGGCATGCTGGCCAGACTCTATACGCTCGGCATGCAATTCGCTGCGACGATCCTCGCCATGATGGTCGGCTATACCCAACCGGGTTCGGCCGATGTCATCGAAGACACTCCCGAGACCAGCCTTTCCGCCTTCATCACCTTTGCCGGGATCATGATTCTCTTCATCATGGATTTCCATCACATCGTCTTCCGCGCCCTGATCGATTCCTACACGACCATGCCTTTCGGCGGCCTGGTGCAGATGCGCGCGACGCTGATCTCCTTCACCGACACGCTCGAGCAGACGACCTACATCATGCTGCGGCTGTCGAGCCCCTTTCTGATCTACGGCATGATCTTCAACGTCTCGATCGGCTTCATCAACAAGCTGGCGCCGCAGATCCCGGTCTATTTCATTTCCACGCCCTATCTCCTGATGGGCGGGCTCTTCCTTCTTTACATCTCGATTGCGGCGCTGGTCAGCCAGTTCGGCCAAGCCTTCAGTTCGATCTATATCGGGCGATGAGGCTGTCATGATCGAGAAGAGCCGCTCCCAGAAGCTCAAGCGTCTCCTGTCGGTGCAGCGGCATATCGAAAGGATGGCGGAAAACGATCTGGCCGAAACCAGCCGTCAACGCATCGAGGTCAATGCGGCGATGGACGATGTCATCGTCGCGCTTGGCTCGATGGATCCCGTCCACCACGCTTTCTCGCAGAATTATGCCGATCGATTCGGCCGGCTCACCATCAAGGATCAGCAGCTGACCGGCATGCAGCAGATCCACGAGATGCGGCTGTCGCGCGAGCGCGCCAAGGCCGATCGGCTCGAAGAGGGCATGAAAGAGGCCTTGGACACTGAGCGCCGCGAGGCCGACGACAATGCCGTTTACGATGTAATCGATCAGCAATTCGCAACGCCAGCCTCCAGCAAGCTTCAAAAACCATAATCGTTGCGATCTTAATTCAGAGGATTGTAACGTGGCTATTTCGCCCCCCAGTGATCTGGTCTTGGACGTGGTCAAAGCTGCCGACCCCATGGAGGTTCAGGCAGCCCAGGAAAAATTGAAGGCAAACCGTGCGGCTTTTGCCGCGACGAGCCTCGCCGAGAACGGCAAGGGCTTCTCCAATACGGTCGACGTTCTCGATCATATCGGCCAGAAGAGCGGCCTCTCCAACATCCAGAACCGCGCCAAGACCGAGGTTCCGGAAAGCTACCGGAAGTTCGAGGCCATGGTGCTGCAGAACTTCGTGAAGTCGATGCTGCCGAGCGAGAGCGAAGACGTTTACGGCAAGGGCGCGACCGGCGATATCTGGAAGGGCATGATGGCCGAGCAGCTCGGCAACACCATGGCCAAGGGCGATGGCATCGGCATCGCCAAGCAGATGTACAGCGAGCAGCTGCGCCGCCAGGAAGGCAAGATCGTCAACGCTTCGACCGATGATCGCGACCGCAACACAGCGCTCAGCATGATCGACGACTTCCAGCGCAGGACCTTCGGCACGCCGACCGCCGACTCCAAGACAGCAAGCGACACATAATCGAGGACACAATGGAAATAGTTTCGAACGAATACAGGATCAAATCCGTTCTCGGACGCCTCGAGATGATCATCGACAATGAGAACACCCGGATCGGCAACGATCCGCAATTTGATCTCAAGGTCTCCAACGCGCACAAGAGCCGTTGCCTCTACGAACTGTCGATGCTTTTCCGCGATACCGATCCGGCCGAGCTTGCCGCTGCCCATCTCGATCAACTGCACGGCCTGAAAAAGAAACTGGTTCTGAACGCCAGGCGTGTCGAGGCGCATCTCGAAGCGGTTCGTGCCGTGGCCGACCTCCTGAAGAACGCGGTTCAGGACGCCGACGCCGACGGCACCTATTCCCAGGAACAATTCGCCGCGCGTGGAAACTGATGGTCAAGCTCGTCCTTACCGGTATCTGGGTTTGCGCCATCACCTTGGCCTCAGTCTATTTTTCGGTGTACCTGGCGACGGCGCCGGCACCCGCGGCAACGGATTCCAAGCAGAGCGCGCTCGAACTGGTGAAGGGTGAAACGATCACTGTGCCGGTCATCGGCGACGGTGCGATCACCGGTTATTTTCTCGGCCGCATTTCCTTCATGATGAACAAGGACATGCTGAAGGGCGTGACCTTGCCGCTCACCGAGATGACGACCGACGAACTTTTCAGCCTGCTCGTCGGCAACAAGATGGTCGATCTTGCCCACATCAAATCTTTCAACCCGAAAGCCTTTCGCGAGGAGATCAGGAAGGGCATGAACGAGCGCCTCGGCGGCGAGTATGTCGCTGACGTGATGCTGGAGCAGCTCGATTATCTCTCCAAGGAAGAGGTCAAGGAAAATTCGGCCGGTCAACCGAAGAAGCTCGGCGCACCGGTCAAGATCGTCGAGGGCGCCCCAGCCGAGGAAGCATCGGCCCCCGCACATTGAAGCAACCGATCATCGATGCACAAACGGCGCCTTCGGGCGCCGTTTGTCGTTGGGCCGCCTTTGGTTAACAAACTACTTATGCGAGCATCAAAATCCAAGGAATTTTCCTAAGGGTTGTTTGAAACCGTCCTGCTATATCAGGTGGCACAGCTTGGCATGCGCCGTTTTCCGCGATCGGGGCGACGCCGTCCATGCGTGACGCGACCGGTTCTTTCGAGATCTCCGGGGTGCGGAAATATGGGCTTGTTTTCCGGGATTTCGGGCGCATGACGCACCCTCGGCAGGAGGTAGGAATGAATTTGATTGCAAACTTCGCGGTGCTTGCGTCGCGGCGGACGATCTTCGATCTGCCGGTCTGCGATCTCGGCTGGGACGATGCCCTCGTTTTTATCAACGAGCTGGCGTCCATTCCCGTCGGCCAGACCGTGGTTTGCTTCGTCAACGCCCATAACATGCTGACGGCGCTGCGCGACGATGAATATTACCGGATCATGTCGCACAACTTGGTGCTGCCGGATGGTATCGGCCTCAATATAGCATCGCAGATCGCCCATGGTGGGCCATTTCCCGCCAATCTGAACGGCACCGACTTCGTGCCGGCCCTGCTCACCTTCATGGAGACCCCGCGCCGCATCGGTCTCATCGGAGGCAAGCGCTCGGTCGTCGAGGCGGCGGCGGAAAATTTCCGCAAGCACACGCCCTGGCATGAGTTTGTGGTTATTTCCGATGGATTTTTCGACAAGGTCGACTCCACGGATGTCATCGAGGAGGTCGAGCGCCAGAAACTCGATATTCTGATCGTCGGCATGGGGACGCCGCTGCAGGAGAAATGGGTTCATGACAATATCCGTGCCGACCATGCGCGCCTGGTGCTGACGGTGGGCGCGCTCTTCGACTTCGTCTCCGGCGCCGTGCCGCGGGCGCCGAAGACCGTACGGATGATGCGTCTGGAATGGGCCTATCGCCTGATACAGGAGCCCGCGCGCCTGTGGCGGCGCTACATCGTCGGCATTCCGGTCTTCCTCTTTCATGTCCTGCGCTACCGCTTCCGCCGGCGCGAAAGAATGCTCAGCCATCCGGAAGAGGCCCGCAACGCCGTGCAGCCGGCGGCCGATCGCAAGAGGGCGAGCTGAGCCTGCAGTGTCCGCGCGTTTGACGCGCAGCAGCGCTATCGAGAATCGGACCGCAATTCTTGCCGGCTGCGGTTAACCATTTCTTTGCCATGAATATTTAGAGTGACTTAATCATCTGCTTCGCATGCGGATGAGTAAACTCGGCCATCATGTGCATGAGATGTGGCGCAAATGTACGATAGCAGGGCCAGAAGTAGTTTTCTCGATCACGCAGCCGCAAGGACGCGCGCCCATGACGATCCCTATCGGCCGCCCCGATCAAACGGACCGGATATCGCCCCGCCCGAAGCCGACCTGCTGCGCGCCATCGGCCGTGTGCTGGAAGAGCAGCGCATGAGGGCGGCGCCCGAGGCGCCGCTCGTCGACCGCATCGAAACAATTCTCGGCAACCGCCTCCGGGCTGCCAACGATGTCGGCCATCGTCTTCCGCCGGAACCAGCGCGATATGAGGAGCCGGTGGCTTCCGCCGGAGAGCCGGCGATTTCGGTCGAACCGCTTGCCGCAATTCATCAGGAAACGCTCGAGCCCCGCCCGGCAGCACTGCATCGCCGCGCGGACAGGGCCGGCCTTGCGGTAACGGTCGCCGCCGCAACGATTCTGGGCGCCGGCCTGCCGATGCTGATGCCGGCTGCGCCCGTCCTCTACCGCGCCGAAACGACACTTGCTGTGAGAACGGATGCCGCAAGCCGCGCCGCTTTCACGCAGGCTGCGGCGAAGGGACTGCTGTCGGCGCGCGTGGCTGCGTCGACGGTCGCCACCCTGAAGCTCGATCACGATCCCGAATTCGTCGGCACGGGCGCCAATGCGTTCGCCGTTGCGCTCGATCTTCTCTCGGCGACCGGTGCTGCCGCCGATCCGGCCTCGCGCGCCGAGGTCGCGCTGAGACGTGCAGTCGAGATTGTGCCCGATGCCGCCGCCGGCACGATCCGGGTGCGGGTGACGACCGGCGACGGCGCCAAATCCACCCGCATCGCCGCAAGGCTTGCCGAGGCAGCGGGCGGCGACGCACGCGGCGGCAACACCGAAACCGACGCGGTTTTACGCAAGGCCTATGACGAGGCTCAGGCGGAGCTTGCCGCCTTCACGGCAAAGAGCGGCGAAGGCAACGTCAAGGTGGCGATCGATCTTCGCCGCCAGATCGACCGGCTCGATGCCGATCTGAAAGAGGCAGACCAGAACATTCTCGCGGCCAAGGCGCAGGCCGACCGGCTGAAGGCGGCGAAGCTTGCCGGCGTGCTGGACGGTTCGTTGCCCTCCGACATGCTCTCGCCGGCGATGCAGGACTGGCGCGACAAATATGCGGTCGCCAGGACGACGCTTGCGCAGCTTTCGGCTGAGCTTGGCCCGCGTCATCCGCGCCTGTTGCAACAGCAGGCCGAAACCGACGGCCTCAAGGAGAACATGGGCAGGGAGCTTGCCCGGCTCACACAGGTCGCCAATGCCGCCGCCAAGGCTGCGGTCGATGCACGCAAGGGCCTGAACGACCGCCGCAACACGCTGATCGCCCAGAGCCGGGATACCGGCGTCGATCTGTCGCGGCTGACCGAACTGCGAGAGAAGGCGAATGCCGCCCGCTCGCGCCTGGATGATGCGACGTCCGCATCGGCGACAGCCGGCGACGGCCATATCACCGTTTTGAAACCACCGCTGACATCGGCGATATCGGCAAAGAGTGGTCTGACCGGCCGCGCTCTGGCCGGCGCCGCCACGGGCCTGGCAATCGGCCTTGCCCTGGCTTTCCTGCTGTCCTTGCGCAAATCCGTCGCGTCTCCGGCAACGGAGTTGCCGGCATCTCCGCCCGTTGCTTCTCCGCCGCCATTGCCCATGCCAGCCCCGGCGGCGGTCGACGAGATCGCGCAGCTGCGCTCCGAAATCTCAGGCCTGCGGGACCGGCTTCGGGTTCATGTGATGGAAACGCGGCAACCGCGGCGCTGAAGCACCCATTTCCTTGCAAATTTGATATTGCCTTGCCGCTTTCCGACAGGATAGGGCGTTAGCGGGCATTTGACGCTCGTCAACTATTCCTAGATTGACGCAAAACAGGGCGGAGAGACGCGTGACGACAGTAATCGACGGCAAACTTGTTGCTGCATCCGTAATTCAGACGGTCAAGAGTGCGACGGCAGCGCTGGAAAAGATGAGCGGCGTCACGACAGGCCTTGCGGTCATCATCGTCGGCGACGATCCGGCAAGCCATGCCTATGTCGGCTCCAAGAGCCGCATGGCCAAGGAATGCGGCTTCAAGTCCGTGCAGCACACGCTGCCGGCCGAGACGAAGCAGGAAGAGCTCGCAGCGCTTGTCGCCACGCTTAACGCCGATCCGTCGATCCACGGCATCCTGGTGCAGTTGCCGTTGCCGAAACCGCTCGACAGTGAACCGATCATCCAGTCGATCCTGCCGGAAAAGGATGTCGATGGCCTCAGCGTCGTCAATGCCGGCAAGCTCGCCACCGGCGACCTGAAGACCGGGCTGGTCTCCTGCACGCCGGCCGGCGCCATGGTCTTCGTCCGCCGCACCCATGGCGAGGATCTCTCCGGGCTCAATGCCGTCGTCATCGGCCGCTCCAACCTGTTCGGCAAGCCGATGGCGCAATTGCTGCTCAACGCCAATGCGACGGTGACGATCGCGCACTCCAGAACCAAGAATCTCGCCGAGGTCTGCCGCAACGCCGATATTCTGGTCGCCGCCGTCGGCCGGCCGGAGATGGTCAAGGCCGACTGGGTCAAGCCCGGCGCAACCGTTATCGACGTCGGCATCAATCGCGTGCCGGCTCCCGATAAGGGAGAGGGCAAGACCCGGCTGGTCGGCGACGTTGCCTTCGGCGAAGTCTCCGAGATCGCCAGCACCATCACGCCCGTTCCCGGCGGTGTCGGTCCGATGACCATCGCCATGCTGATGGCCAATACTGTCATCGCCGCCCACCGGGCCGCAGGGCAGACGCCGCCGCAGTTCTGATTAAGCCTGCTGCGGGGCAGGGCCGGTCGAGGCCCTGACGATCAGTTCGGTTTTCCAGAGCTCCTGTTCGGGAAAGGGGCCGGCCTGTTTCACCGTGCCGATCAGCCGCTGCGCGATGCGCACACCCGCCGCCCGGAGCGAGGAGCGTGTCGTCGTCAGCGGCACCGAAAAGCTCTCGGGTTTCAACAGCGGCAGCACGTCGTCATGGGCGATCAGCGAAATGTCTTCGCCGAGCCGCAATCCGGCCTGGTTCACTGCGCGGATCGCCCCGAGCGCCAGTACCGTGCTGGAGCAGAGGATTGCCGTCGGGCGGTTCGGCAGCTGCAGGAAGCGCTCCATCGAAAGCAGGCCCTGCTCATCGGTCATCAACGCATGGCTGATGCAATCCTCGTCGAGAGTGAGCCCGCGCTCTGCTAGAGCGGCTGTCACGCCATTCCTCCTGCGAATCGCGAAATCCAGATGCATTGGCCCGTTCATCAGCGCAAAGCGCGTATGACCGAGCTGCAACAGGAGCCGCGTCGCATCGTAGAAGGCGCCCTCATTATCGATGTCGAGGTAGGGATAGTCCGGATCCGTCCCAAAGGAGCGGCCATGCACGACATAGGGCATGGAGAGGGATTTCAGCATGGGAAGCCGCGGGTCGTGGCCGCGCATATAGGCGACGAACAGCGCATCGACATTGCCGCTGATCGCAAGGCGCCGGAGCGCCGCCACCTCGTCGTCCGGGTCGGATGGCATGATGACGAAGTGAAAATCGTGGCGCACGGCCTCCTCGCCGAGTCCGGCCAGAAATTCGCCGAAATGCACGTCGGACTGATGGCCCGGCGCCGTCGGCATGACAAGGCCGATCGAGCCCGCCTTGCCGGTCGCAAGCCGCTGGGCAGCCTTGTTCGGCCGGTATCCGGTTTCCTTGACAGCCTGGAGCACGCGCTCCCGGGTCGCTTCGTTGACCTCGGGATAGCCGTTGAGGGCTCGGCTCACTGTCGTCTGCGAAAGCCCCAGCAATTCCGATAGCTGTTTGAGATTCACCTGCTATGCTTCCTCCCGGCCCGCTTGGCGCCTCGACAGGCAAGCCGCCTCCCAGCGACATCCAAAGCGCTTTCAATTATGTATTCATTTGGCGCGCTTGACTCAAGAAAAATCGCTCCATATTGCCCAAGAGAAACCGGTGGACGGCGCCATTCCGCATGTCTGCGGCGGCTTTTCGCGAAATGACTTGACTTCGCTCCACCGAAAGTGGAATGAGTTGGGTGCCAAAGCGCTTTGAAAATTTCCGTTGAAGAAGTTTGGCGCTGTTGAGTTTGTGATGGGAGGTTGATCACATGAAAAAGTCATTTTTGATGAGCGTTGCCGTGGCGGCGCTTTTTGCCGGTGCTGCGTCCGCGGCCGATCTGAAGTTTGCGCCGGGACAAGATGCCAAGTTCAACTGGAAGAGCTATGACGAATTCAAGGCCGCTCATGCCGACCTGAAGGGGCAGCCGCTGACGATCTTCGGCCCGTGGCGCGGTGAGGACGAGGCGTTCTTCCGGAGCGTTCTCGCCTATTTCACCGAAGCGACCGGAATCGACGTCAAATATTCCTCTTCCGAAAACTACGAACAACAGATCGTCATCGACACGCAGGCAGGCTCGCCGCCGAACATCGCTGTTCTGCCGCAGCCGGGGCTGCTGGCCGATCTCGCCGGCAAGGGCTTCCTGACGCCGCTCGGCGACGACAATTCCAAGTGGATCAAGGACAATTACGGCGCCGGCGACAGCTGGGTCGGTTATGGCACCTACAAGGGCAAGGACGGCAAGGAAGCCTTCTACGCCTTCCCTTATAAGGCCGACGTCAAGTCGCTCGTCTGGTACGTGCCGGAGAATTTCGAGGAAGCCGGCTATAAGATCCCGACGACCATGGAAGAGCTCCATGCCCTGACCGACCAGATCGTCAAGGATGGCGGCGTTCCCTGGTGCATCGGTCTCGGTTCCGGCGGCGCGACCGGCTGGCCGGCGACCGATTGGGTCGAGGACATCATGCTGCGCATGCAGCCGCCGGAAGCCTACGACAAGTGGACGACCAACGAGCTGAAGTTCACCGATCCGGCCGTGGTTGCCGCGATCGACGAATTCGGAAAGTTCGCCAAGAACGAGAAATATGTAAACGGTGGTGTCGCAGCCGTGGCTTCGACCGATTTCCGCGACAGCCCGAAGGGCCTCTTCACCGTTCCGCCGAAGTGCTACCTGCACCATCAGGCCTCGTTCATACCCTCCTTCTTCCCTGAGGGCACGAAGCTCGGACAGGACGCCGACTTCTTCTATATGCCGACCTATGCTTCGCATCCCGAGCTCGGCAAGCCGGTGCTCGGCGCCGGTACGCTCGTCTCGATCACCAAGGACTCGAAAACGGCCCGCGCCTTCATCGATTTCCTGAAGACCCCGATCGCACACGAGGTCTGGATGGCGCAGTCGAGCTTCCTGACACCCTACAAGGGCGTCAGCACGGAGGCCTATGCCAATCCGCAGATGAAGAAGGAAGGCGAGATCCTGACGTCGGCCACCACCTTCCGCTTTGACGGTTCCGACCTGATGCCGGGCAAGATCGGCGCAGGCGCCTTCTGGACGGGCATGGTCGATTTCGTCGGCGGCAAGACTGCCGAAGAGGCGGCCGGCGAAATCCAGAGCGCCTGGGACGGCATCAAATAATCGTTAATACGATGCCGCCGGTTTGCCGGCGGCATGGCCTGCGTGACTGGCCGGGTTCTCAAAGAGCCCGGCCTTCGCGGGATATATTGTGACTGGGCAATCAAACAGATTGACGGTGGCCGGCCTTGATCCGTCAGAATAAAATCCGGTCGGAATGAAATCAGGGGAAGCAGGGGAGGGCGAAATGCTGTTGCAGATAGTGTCCGCGTTGGGCGTCGTGGTCGTGGCCGTTGTCGCGTGCTCGGCCTATTTCTATTTTTCGAACAAGATTCTGGATCTGGCTCTGCCGGTGAAGGATGGCGACATCCGCGCCGCATCGCGCAACCTCAACCGGCGCGCACTGATCCGGCCGTGGTTGTTCATCGGGCCGGCGCTGTTCCTGCTTTTCGTCTACCTCGTTTATCCCGTCGTCGCGACCTTCATCCTCTCCTTCTACGACCGCACCGGTCTGCAGTTCGTCGGGCTTGCCAACTACAAATGGGCGATTGGGGACCGCGAATTCCGCCAGTCGATCTTCAACAACATCCTCTGGCTTGCCGTCGTGCCGGCCGCCTGCACCTTCTTCGGCCTTGTCATCGCCGTGATGACCGACCGCATCTGGTGGGGCAATATCGCCAAGAGCATCGTCTTCATGCCGATGGCGATCTCTTTCGTTGGCGCATCGGTCATCTGGAAATTCATCTATGAATATCGCGGCGGTAACGACGTCCAGATCGGCTTGCTGAACGCCATCGTCCAGCTTTTCGGCGGCACGCCGGAAGTCTGGATCTCGGTTCCTTTCTGGAACAATTTCTTCCTGATGATCATCCTGATCTGGATCCAGACCGGTTTCGCCATGGTCATCCTTTCGGCGGCGCTGCGCGGCATCCCGGAAGAGACGATCGAGGCCGCCGTCATCGACGGCGCCAATGGCTGGCAGATCTTCTGGCGCATCATGGTGCCGCAGGTCTGGGGCACCATCGCCGTGGTTTGGACGACGATCACCATCCTCGTCCTCAAGGTCTTCGACATCGTGCTGACCATGACGAACGGCCAGTGGCAGACAATGGTGCTGGCGAACCTGATGTTCGACTGGATGTTCCGCGGCGGCGGCGATTCCGGCCGAAGCGCCGTCATCGCCATCATCATCATGCTTGCCGTCACGCCGATCATGATTTGGAACGTGCGCCGCGCCAACCGCGAACTGAAGGGCCATTGAGATGACCGCTGTCGGAAACTATTTCAAGATCGGTCCCGCCCGTCTCTTCGTTCACCTTGCCGTTCTGCTGATCGTCATCATCTGGCTGATCCCGACGCTCGGCATCTTCGTCAGCGCGCTGCGCGACAAGGACCAGATCGTCGTCTCCGGATGGTGGACGGCCTTTGTCGGCTCGACGCAGACCGTCGCCGTCCGCCTGGGCACGCCCGATCAGCAAAAGCAGGAAGGCGCCACTTACGTCATTTCAGGCAATGTGCTGGAAGGGCAGACCGGCCGCTCGGTAAAAGCCTTCGGCAACCGCGTGCAGCAGCCGGCCGCTTTCGAAGCCGGCGAGACCGCCGATCTCGGTGATGGCGAAATGCTGCAGATCAACAGCGACGGCAGCTATCGCTATACGAAGAACACGGCCTTTTCACCTGACGAGCGGCCGCGGCGCATCTACGTGTCCGTCTCGGCGCCGCCGCAATTCACGCTGCAGAACTATAAAACGGTTCTGACCGGCGAAGGCATCGGCCAGTCCTTTATCAATTCGCTGACGGTGACGATCCCGGCGACGATCATCCCGATCCTGATTGCCGCTTTTGCCGCCTATGCCCTGAGCTGGATGGAGTTTCCCGGCCGCGCGCTGCTGATTGCCCTCGTCGTCGGCCTCATCGTCGTGCCGCTGCAGATGTCGCTGATTCCGCTGCTTCGCCTCTACAACGAGATCGGCAATATGCTCGGCCAGCCGTCGAAGACCTATCCCGGTATCTGGTTCGCGCACACCGCCTTCGGCATGCCGCTCGCCATCTTTCTCCTGCGGGCCTATATTGCCGGCCTGCCGAAGGAGATCATCGAATCCGCCCGCGTAGACGGCGCGAGCGACTTCGAGATCTTCACTCGTATCGTTTTGCCCTTGTCCTTCCCGGCACTCGCCTCCTTCGCCATCTTCCAGTTCCTGTGGGTATGGAACGACCTGCT
Organism: Rhizobium sp. CNPSo 3670; assembly: GCF_057784555.1. NCBI lineage: Bacteria > Pseudomonadati > Pseudomonadota > Alphaproteobacteria > Hyphomicrobiales > Rhizobiaceae > Rhizobium > Rhizobium sp. CNPSo 3670. The sequence goes on along the minus strand of NZ_JBXSOL010000008.1, from coordinate 45,031 downwards.
CGTCGCCATGGTCTTCCTCGGCACCGATCAGGATCACCTCGTGCTGACCGGCAGGCTGAACGCGCTGCTCGGCTCGCGCGGCGGCAATTGGGAGATTTTGACGGCGTCGGCCTTCGTCACTATCGTCGTGCCGCTGCTCGTCTTCTTCGGACTGCAGCGTTATCTGGTGCGTGGTCTGCTGGCGGGTTCGGTCAAGGGCGGCTGACAATCCCCCGAAATGTGACGAACAGGATATCTCATGAACGTGGCTTCCCAATCGATCTTGACCGCCGACAAGGACTGGTGGCGCGGCGCGGTGATCTATCAGATCTATCCGCGCTCCTACCAGGATTCGAACGGCGACGGCATCGGCGATCTGAAGGGCATCACCGCCCGCCTGCCGCATGTGGCGAGCCTCGGCGTCGACGCGATCTGGATCTCGCCCTTCTTCACCTCGCCGATGCGCGATTTCGGTTACGACGTTTCCGATTACGAGAATGTCGATTCGATCTTCGGCACGCTGGTGGATTTCGACACGATGATTTCAGAGGCCCATCGCCTCGGAATCCGCGTGATGATCGACCTCGTCATCTCCCACAGCTCGGACCAGCACCCCTGGTTCGTGCAGAGCCGTTCCAGCAAGACCAATGCCAAGGCTGATTGGTATGTCTGGGCCGACGCAAAACCCGATGGCTCGCCGCCGAACAACTGGCTGTCGATCTTCGGCGGCTCCGCATGGGCGTGGGACCCGACGCGCATGCAGTATTACCTGCACAATTTCCTGACCTCTCAGCCGGATATGAACCTGCATAACCCGGAAGTGCAGGATCGTCTGCTCGATGTCGTGCGCTTCTGGCTTAATCGCGGCGTCGACGGCTTCCGCCTCGATACCATCAATTTTTATTTCCACGACCCGCTCTTGCGCGACAATCCGGCGCTTGCGCCCGAGCGGCGCAACGCCTCGACGGCGCCGGCGGTCAATCCCTATAACTTCCAGGAGCATATCTACGACAAGAACCGGCCGGAGAACCTTGCCTTCCTGAAGCGTTTCCGCGCCGTGCTCGAAGAGTTCCCGGCAATCGCCGCCGTCGGCGAGGTGGGTGACAGCCAGCGCGGCCTCGAAATCGTAGGCGAATATACCTCCGGCAATGACAAGATGCACATGTGTTATGCCTTCGAGTTCCTGGCGCCCGATCCACTGACGCCGGAGCGCGTCGAGGAGGTGATGGAGGATTTCGAAGCTGCCGCACCCGATGGCTGGGCCTGCTGGGCCTTCTCCAATCATGACGTCATGCGTCACGTCAGCCGCTGGGGCGGGCTGGTCGCCGATCACGACGCCTTCGCCAAACTCTATGCCTCGCTGCTCTTGACGCTGCGCGGCTCCGTCTGCCTCTACCAGGGCGAGGAACTGGCGCTGACGGAAGCCGATCTCGCCTATCAGGATCTGCAGGATCCCTATGGCATTCAGTTCTGGCCTGAGTTCAAGGGCCGCGACGGCTGCCGCACGCCGATGGTCTGGGACAGCCACGTCGCCCAGGGCGGTTTTTCAACCGTCAAGCCCTGGCTGCCGGTGCCGGTCGAGCACATCCTGCGCGCGGTCAACGTCCAGCAGGGTGATGAGACTTCGGTGCTGGAGCACTATCGCCGCTTCATTGCCTTTCGCAAGTTGCATCCGGCCTTTGCCAAGGGTGAAATCGAATTCGAGGAGGCGCAGGGCGACAGCCTGGTCTTCACCCGCGAATACGGCGATGAAAAGCTGCTCTGCATTTTCAACATGAGCCCGGCCGAGACCGGCGTCACTCTGCCTGCGGGAGAATGGCAGGCATTGACGGGCCATGGCTTTACCAGCAACAACTATGGCGACAAGATCGATATTCCGGCCTGGGGGGCGTATTTCGCCCGTCTCGCTTAAGGATCAGGAGGGGAGTGACAAATGACTGGACTGACACTGAAGGACATCCGCAAATCCTACGGTTCCGTGGATGTTCTCCATGGTATCGACCTCGATATCAAGCAGGGCGAATTCATCGTCTTCGTAGGTCCGTCCGGTTGCGGCAAGTCCACGCTTCTGCGCATGATTGCCGGTCTCGAGGCGATCACCGGCGGCGAGATGTATATCGACGGCCAGCTCGTCAATGACGTGCCGCCGTCGAAGCGCGGCATCGCCATGGTCTTCCAGTCCTACGCGCTCTACCCCCACATGACCGTCTACGACAATATGGCCTTCGGCATGAAGATCGCCGGCGAAAGCAAGCAGGAGATCGACCGCCGTGTTCGCGCGGCGGCCGAGAGCCTGCAGCTGACCAAATATCTCGACCGCCTGCCGAAGGCGTTGTCGGGCGGCCAGCGCCAGCGCGTGGCGATCGGCCGCGCCATCTGCCGTGATCCCAAGGTCTTCCTGTTCGACGAGCCGTTGTCCAACCTCGATGCAGCGCTGCGCGTTGCCACCCGTATCGAAATTGCCCGTCTCAACGAGCAGATGGCCGATACGACGATGATCTACGTCACCCACGACCAGGTCGAGGCGATGACGCTCGCCGACCGTATTGTCGTCCTCTCGGCCGGCAATATCGAGCAGGTCGGCGCGCCGCTGGAACTCTACGAACGCCCGGCCAACCTCTTCGTCGCGAAATTCATCGGCTCGCCCGCCATGAACATCATTCCCGCGACGATCGCCGGGACCGGCAGCCAGACGACCGTAACGCTGACCGGCGGCATGTCGGTGACACTAGATGTGGCGACCGAAGCTTCCGAGAAAGGCAAGCAGGCGAGCTTCGGCGTTCGTCCCGAAGATCTGAGGATCGCCGACGGGAGCGACTATGTTTTCGAGGGCGAAGTCTCGATCGTCGAGGCGCTCGGCGAAGTGACGCTGCTTTATATCGAGGGCCTGGTTCCCGGTGAGCCGATCGTTGTCAAGTTGCCGGGCATATACGATGTCCATAAGGGCCAGAAGATGCGCTTTGCCGCCGATCGGCAGAAGCTGCATCTCTTTGACGCGACCGGCCACACCTATCGGAAATGAGGAAGCCATTTTTGGGGTAATAACACCAGAAATTGTGCGGGACGGGCCGAATTCTCACTTTCTGTTAAAGATCGGCTGCTACCTTTTCCCAGTCGATTTACGAGGGGGACAAGCACGTGGCCGCTTCCAATCCATCACAGCCAAGACCTCACTTCCTGAGCAAGGAAGAATCCTTCATGTATGACCGCGAGGCGCGGTTCAAGATGGAGGACACAATGAATGCCGCGCGCATCGAATATACGGAAAAGGGCGTCATGCACGCGGCTTCGCGCCGCTGCGATATCGTCCGCATCTCGATGAGCAGCGCGACGCTCGCCATCCTGACCCAGTTCAACCTGCCGAAGCAGTTCTATCTGGATATTCCGGATGCCCGCATCACCAAGGTCGGTTGCCTGCTGATGAAGGTGAATGCCAACAACACGATCGAGGTGCGTTTCCTGCGACTGCTGACCCAGAAGGAACTCAACAAGATCTTCGTCTACAGCACGCACCCGGCGCACAAGGATTACGTTCTCGATATCCGCGCCTAAGGATATCACCGGACCTGATACAGAAAACCCGCGGGGTGCTTCGTGCGCACCCCGCGGGTTTTTGTTTGCTCCGGGCGTTCATGCTCAGTGGAAGAGCACGCTCGCACCCTGATCGGAAGCGCCGACGGCGCGGCGGAAGGGGGCGAAGAGTTCACGGCCCATGCCGAATTCATTGTCCGAGAGATCGATGCTCACCGGCTCGCGCTCGGCCATGTCGGCAGCGTCGACCAGCACTTCGAGCGTGCCCTTGATCGCGTCGAGGCGAATGATGTCGCCGTCCCGGATGCGGGCGATCGGGCCGCCGTCGACGGCTTCTGGGGTTACGTGGATCGCCGCCGGTACCTTTCCGGATGCGCCGGACATGCGCCCGTCGGTGAGGAGCGCCACGCGGAAGCCGCGATCCTGCAGCACGCCGAGCGGCGGCGTCAGCTTGTGCAGTTCCGGCATGCCGTTCGCCTTCGGCCCCTGGAAGCGCACGACGGCGACGAAATCGCGGTTGAGCTTGCCTTCCTTGAAGGCGTCCTGCAGTTCCTGCTGGCTGTGGAAGATGATCGCCGGCGCCTCGATGACGTGGCGCTCCGGCTTGACGGCCGAGATTTTGATGACCGCCTTGCCGAGGTTGCCGCGCAGCATCTTCAGCCCGCCATTCGCCTGGAAAGGCGTCTCGATGCTGGCAAGCACCTTCGGATCGTGGCTCTTGTCAGGCGACGGTTCGCGCAGCACGGTGCGGTTCTCGCCGAGGCGGGCATCGACCGTATAAGCTTCGAGGCCCTGGCCGAAGACGGTGCGAACGTCGTCATGCACCAGCCCGTGCTTCAAGAGTTCCTTGATGAGGAAACCCATGCCGCCGGCCGCCTGGAAATGGTTCACGTCGGCAAGGCCGTTCGGATAGACGCGGGCAAGCAGCGGCACGATTTCGGAAAGCTCGGCGATGTCCTGCCAGGTCAGCTGAATGCCGGCTGCCCGCGCCATGGCGACGAGGTGCAGCGTGTGATTGGTCGAGCCGCCGGTCGCATGCAGGCCGACGACGCCGTTGACGACGGAGCGCTCATCGATCATCTCGCCGGCCGGCGTGAATTCGTTGCCGAGTGCCGTGATCGCCAGCGCCCGCTTGGCGGCTTCGCGCGTCAGCGCTTCGCGCAACGGCGTGCCGGGGTTGATGAAAGAGGATCCCGGCATGTGGAAACCCATGATCTCCATCAGCATCTGGTTGGAATTGGCGGTGCCGTAGAAGGTGCAGGTGCCGGGGCCATGATAGGACTTCGATTCCGCCTCCAGCAGCTCGGCGCGGCCGACCTTGCCCTCGGCAAAGAGCTGGCGCACGCGCGACTTCTCGTCATTCGGCAGCCCCGTCGTCATCGGACCTGCCGGAACGAAGATCGACGGCAAATGGCCGAAGGATAGGGCCGCGATGACGAGGCCCGGCACGATCTTGTCGCAGACGCCGAGGAAGAGGGCGGCATCGAACATGTTGTGGGATAGGCCGACGCCCGCGGCCATGGCGATCAGGTCTCGCGAGAAGAGCGAGAGCTCCATGCCAGGCTGTCCTTGGGTGACGCCGTCGCACATGGCGGGCACGCCGCCGGCCACCTGGGCGACACCGCCAGCCTCGGCGGCCGCCTCGCGGATGATTGCCGGATAGGTCTCGAACGGCTGGTGAGCCGAGAGCATGTCGTTATAGGCGGTGATGATGCCGAGGTTGGGGACATGGTCGCCGGCGAGCGCGTCCTTATCGGCGGGGGAACAGATGGCGAAGCCGTGGGCGAGGTTGGCGCAACCGAGCACCGAGCGCTGCACACCCTTTGAAGCTGCGGCGCGCAGGCGGTCCAGGTAGCGCTCGCGGGTCGGCTTCGAGCGTTCGACGATGCGATCCGTGATCGCAGAAATGCGTGCATGAGCGGACATGGAAAATCCCTGCCTTATTCGTTGTCTCTATCTCTCTCGGCGGCTCCGGCCTGAATCCGGATCCGGGTCTGGGGCCGATCAGGGAGCCCAGTAGATCTCGACCGGGGAAGTGGCCCGGCGCAGAACGGCGCGGATCGGCATTTCTGCCTCGTCACCGCTGCCTTCCGCCTTGGCGAAAACGTCTTTTTTGCCTTCGCCCTCGATATGGAGCACCAGGAGTGCGGCATCCTGAAGACTGGAGAAGGTGAAGGTCAGGCGCGGCTCGCCGGCTCCTTCCGCTTCCATCGGGATGACGCCGCGCGGCGTCGATGCGTCGAGCGCCTGGGCAAGATTGCTGCCGCCGGGAAAGAACGAGGCCGTGTGGCCGTCGCCGCCCATGCCGAGGATCACCACGTCGAAGGGGATGCCGATTTCGGCGCTCTTTTCCGTCGCAAGCCGTGCGGCTTCCTCGACTGAGGATGCCGGCTGGTAAAGCGGCACGAAACGCGCCGCCTTCGCCTTGTCCTGCAAGAGATTGGCATCGACCAGCAGATGGTTCGAGCGGGCATTATCGGCCGGAACGAAACGTTCGTCCACCAGCGTGATCGTCACCTTGTCCCAGGCAATGTCGCGTGTCGAAAGCGCCTGGAAGAAGGCCTTCGGCGTCGAACCGCCGGAAACGGCCATGGACGCCGCACCTCGAGCGGAGATGGACGCCGAGAGCGTATCGGCAACCTTATCGGCGAGGCCGCCGGCGAGTTCGGCGGCACTAGCGAAGGAATGCAGGGTTGAGGCCATCGATGTCGTCCTAGATGTCGTCATGCCAGGTGCGGCCGTCGCGCTCGATGAGCGCGATGGCCTGGCTCGGGCCCCAGGTGCCAGCCGTATAGCCCTGCACCTGCTGGCCGGTCGTTTCCCAACCCTTGAGGATCGGATCCACCCATTTCCAGGCGGCTTCGACTTCGTCGCGGCGCATGAACAGGGTCTGGTTGGAACGGATCACATCCATCAGCAAGCGCTCGTAAGCGTCGGGATTGCGGACATTGAACGCCTGGGCGAAGCTCATGTCGAGCGATACGTTGCGCAACCGCATGCCGCCCGGACCCGGATCCTTGATCATCAGCGACTGCTTGACGCCCTCATCCGGCTGCAGGCGGATGATCAGCTGGTTGGCGACGATGCGTCCGGCCGCCTGGTCGAAGATCGCATGCGGGATCGGCTTGAAGGTGATGACGATCTCGGACATGCGTCCGGTAAGCCGCTTGCCGGTTCTGATGTAGAACGGAACGCCCGCCCAGCGCCAGTTATTGATCTCGGCCTTGATGGCGACGAAAGTCTCGGTGTTCGAGACGCCGCCTTCCAGCTCTTCGAGATAACCCTTGACCGGGCCGCTGCCCGAAGCGCCGGCGCGATACTGGCCGCGGACCGTCGCCTGCTCGACATTGGAGGCATCGAGCGGCTTCAGGGCGCGCAGCACCTTCAGCTTCTCGTCGCGAACGGCTTCCGAATCCATCGACGATGGTACTTCCATCGCCGTCAGGCAGAGCAGCTGCAGGATATGGTTCTGCACCATGTCGCGCAGCGCGCCGGCCGTATCGTAATAGCCGGCGCGGCCTTCGAGACCGACCGATTCCGCCACGGTGATCTGCACATGATCGATATAGTTGGCGTTCCACAGCGGCTCGTAAAGCGCATTGGCGAAACGCAAGGCCATCAGGTTCTGCACCGTCTCCTTGCCGAGATAGTGGTCGATACGGAAGATCTGCTCTTCCTTGAAGACGCGGCCGATCGTGTCGTTGAGTTGCAGCGCCGAGGCCAGATCACGGCCGATCGGCTTCTCGACGACGATGCGGGTCGATTTGGTGATCAGCTTGTGGTCATGGATCTTCTGGGAAATATCGCCGAAGATGCCGGGCGCAACCGCCAGATAGAAGGCGCGCACCCGATCTCTGCTTTCGTCGAGCAGTTTCTTCAGCTGATCCCAGCCCGTGTCAGTGCGGGCGTCGACCGAAACATAGTAGAGGCGGGCACAGAACTTTTCGACCTCCGCGTCGTCGTATTCGCCTTTCTTCAGGTGTTCCTTCAGCGCGTCCTTGGCGAACTTGCGATATTCCTCATGCGAAAGCGGGCTGCGCGAGGCGCCGATGATACGCGTCGGTTCCGTGAACTGACCCTCGATCTGGCGATGGTAGAGCGCAGGCAGAAGCTTACGTTCGGCAAGGTCGCCGCTGCCACCGAAGACGACATAATCAAAAGGCTCAACGGGAATGATCTGGCTGCTCATGAGCTTGTCTCTCAATCAGGCTGGTTGGCGGCCCTTTTAATCTAATCGATTTAAAAAAGCCAGTGTGCAGTGCAATGAATCTGTCAGGCACCGGTTTTAGAGCGAATTCCGCAAAGAGGAAATCCGCAATCGGACTAAAACTTGTCGCGAAGCGCAAACCACGACAAGGCGAGGAAAAGCAACGGCGCCCGCATCCGGGCTCCGCCGGGAAAGGCGGGAATGTCGAGCGATTTGAACAGATCAAGATCGCCGGATTTTCCGAGCACCGCTTCTGCGTAGAGCTTGCCACAGTAGTTTGACAGCATGACGCCATGGCCGGAGTAACCGCCGATCGAGGTGACGCCGGGCATCACCTCGCGCACGAAAAGCTGGCGTGGCATGGTGATGCCGACGCTGCCTCCCCAGGCATGGGTGATCTCGATATCCTTCAGGTCGGGATAGATCTCGGCGATCTGCCGGCGGATATGCTCCGATATGTCCCGCGGATTGTCCGCCGTATAGGCCTCGCGCCCACCGAACAGCAGGCGGCCTTCGAATCTGCGGAAATAGCGCACGACGAAGCGCGAATCGGCGACGGCCTCGCCCCCCGGCAGCACATCGGGGTAGCCGTCGAGCGGAACAGTGGCGCCGATGAAGGAGCGGATCGGCATAACATGACTTGCCGTCACCGGCTCAAGATTGCCGATATGGCCGTTGCAGGCGAGCAGCGCCCGGTCGGCGGTGATCGTGCCCTTTTCGGTTTCGATCGTCACCTTGCCGCCGCTTTGGCGGATCGCCTTTGCATGGGTCATCTCGAAAATGGACGCGCCGGCATTGGCGGCCACCCGGGCGAGCCCGATGAGCAGCTTGAGCGGATGAATATGGCCGGTCCCGACATCGCGCACGCCGCAGTGGAAACGCTTCGAGCCGAGCCGCTCCTGCGTTTCCTTCTCATCCATGAAGCTCAAATGCGGGTAGCCATAGCGCTCGGCGGCGATTTCGGCATTCTCACGGTAGTCACGTTCGTAGCTTGCCTTGTGCGCGACGTTGAGCTGCCCGGGCACATAATCGATCTCGATCTGATGTTCCCGGGCGAAATCGAGAAGATGGCGCTTGGCCGCCTCGGCGACATCGAACAGGGCTTTCGAGCGTTCGTAGCCGATCTTTTCCTCAAGCTCTTCCGGCCACCATCGCTGGCCGGTGCCGAGCTGGCCGCCATTGCGCCCCGACGCTCCGTCTCCGAAGCGCCAGGCCTCGATCAGCACGACGGAAACGCCTGACTTGGCGAGGTTGTAGGCGGCCTGCAGGCCGGTATAGCCGCCGCCGACAATTGCGACGTCGCATGTTCTCGAGCCGTCGAGAGCGGCGTAGGTCGGCCGCTCCCCGACAGTTGCCTGATACCAGGATAGCCCGGGCGCAATCGGGCTCTGCCACATCGCCTGCGATGCCATGATATCGCTCACACGTTGAGCAGAAGAAACTCCCGCTCCCAGGGACTGATCACCTGCATGAAGGTCTCGAATTCGCCGCGCTTGACGCCGGCGTAAAGGCCGATGAACTGCTTGCCGAACACCTCTTCGAAGGCGGGCTCGTCCTCCATCAGCGCCACGGCTTCCAGCAGGCCGCGCGGCAGGTCGATCGAGCCCTCATTGGCCGAATCCTCGGTCGGCGCCGTCGGCTCGATCTGCCTCATGATGCCGAGCAGGCCGGCGGCAAGCGAGGCGGCGAGCGCCAGATAGGGATTGGCGTCCGAGCTCGGCAGCCGGTTTTCCACCCGCCGCGCCTGCGGATCGGAAACCGGAACGCGGAAGGCGGTCGTCCGGTTGTCGTAGCCCCAGGCGTTGTTGACGGGGCAGGACATGTCGGGCTGCAGGCGCCGATAGGAATTCACATAGGGCGCCAGCATCGCCATCGCGCTCGGCACAAATTTCTGCATGCCGCCGATGAAATGGAAGAATTCCTTCGAGGCCGATCCATCCGCATTGGAGAAGACGTTTCTGCCTGTCTCGACATTGACCACCGACTGGTGGATGTGCATCGCCGATCCCGGCTGGCCCTGCATCGGCTTGGCCATGAAGGTCGCATAGATGTCGTGCTTCAGCGCCGCTTCACGGATCGTGCGCTTGAACAGGAACACCTGGTCGGCAAGCTCGATCGGATTGCCGTGGCGCAGGTTGATCTCGAGTTGCGCCGGTCCCTCTTCGTGGATCAGCGTATCGATCTCCAGCCCCTGCTTCTCGGAGAAATGGTAGATGTCGTCGATCAGCTCGTCGAATTCGTTGATGCCGGCGATCGAATAGCCTTGGCCGCCGAGGATCGAGCGGCCGGAGCGGCCTTTCGGAGGATGCAGCGGATAGTCGGGGTCGTCATTCTTGGCGACCAGGTAGAACTCGATCTCGGGCGCCACGATCGGCTTCCAGCCGCGGTCGTGATAGAGGCTCATGATCCGCTTCAAGACGTTGCGTGGCGTATAGGGCACTTCGCCGCCGTCGGAATCGACAATGTCGCAGATCACCTGGGCCGTCGGGTCGGTTTCCCAGGGCACGACCGACAGCGTCGAAAGATCGGGCATCAGCTTCAGATCGCTGTCGCGCGGCTCGTAGCGGAAGCTCTCCGTCTCCTCCGGATACTCGCCCGAAATCGTATGCCGATAGATCGCCGACGGCAGCGCCAGCGAGGTGTTGGAGGTGAATTTGGAACTCGGCATCATCTTGCCGCGCGGAACGCCGGCAAGATCCGGCGTGATGCATTCAATGTCTTCGATGCCCCTGGCCCTCAGCCACTGCGCCGCTTCCTTCCAGTTCGCAACGCCGCGCAGGGATCCGGGGTCCGGGGGTGTTTTGGTCGAGGCGGGTACGTTTCTGGCAGGCTTCAGCGTCGTCTTTTTTGGGGACATGACACACCGGTTTGGTTGATCGTGGCGCCATCATAGCCGGAGTTTGCCAATTGGCGAGGGGTTGAGAACGTTGACTTTCGTCCTTTGATGGAAAAGAAGACGCCGGTTGGATCGGGGAAAAAGGTTTGCAGCACAAAAGCGACGTCATCGTCATCGGCGCCGGAGCCGCCGGCATGATGGCGGCCATTCGCGCGGGCAGACGCGGCCGCTCGGTCGTGGTCATCGACCATGCGAAGGCGCCTGGCGAGAAGATCCGCATATCAGGCGGCGGCCGCTGCAATTTCACCAATATCCATGCCGGACCGAGGAATTTCCTTTCCGCCAATCCGCATTTCTGCAAGTCGGCGCTTGCCCGTTTCACGCCCGCCGATTTCATCGCCATGGTCGATCGGCACGGCATTGCATGGCATGAAAAGACGCTCGGCCAGTTGTTCTGCGATGACAGCGCCAAGGACATCATCCGTATGCTGCTGGACGAGATGCGCGCGGTCGGCGCGGGCCTGCATCTCGGCACCGAAATATCCGGCGTCGAGAGGAGGGAGGCAGGCTTCCGCGTCTCCACGGGCGAAGGCGTCTTCGAGGCATCCTCTCTCATCGTGGCGACCGGCGGCAAATCGATCCCGAAGATGGGTGCCACCGGCTTTGCCTATCGCCTTGCCGAACAGTTCGGCCTCACCGTGCTCGAAACCCGCCCGGCTCTCGTGCCGCTGACGCTGGATCCAGGCATGCTTGCAAGCATTGCGCCGCTTGCCGGCATATCGGCCCCCGCCAAAATCCGCCACGGCCGCACTGCCTTCCGTGAAGCGCTGCTGTTTACCCACCGGGGTTTAAGCGGCCCCGCCATCCTGCAGATTTCCTCCTACTGGCGGGAGGGTGATGAAATCGTCGTTGCAGTCGAACCGGATGTCGACATATCGGCGCATTTGAAGACGGCGAAGCAGCTGAATGGCCGCCAGTCGGCCCAGACAGCTCTCGGCGATATCCTGCCGAAGCGGCTGGCCCAGTTTCTCGTCGAGCGGGAAAAGATCGCCGGTAATATGGCCGACCTGCCGGACAAGGCGCTGCAGCGGCTGGCCGCCAGCGCCCAGAACTGGATCATCAAACCATCCGGCTCGGAAGGATATCGCACTGCCGAGGTGACGCTCGGCGGCATCGACACCGCGGGCCTCGATTCCCGCAGCATGGAAGCAAAGACCGTTCCCGGCCTTTATTTCGTCGGTGAATGTGTTGACGTCACCGGCTGGCTCGGCGGCTATAATTTCCAATGGGCCTGGGCTTCCGGTTTTGCCGCCGGCGAATCTGCGTAGAAATATCCGCAATAACGATTCAAGACTTCTTAAGAGAGGTGCGCCATCCTGTCTCAATTGCCGGATCTGAAAGCTTTTCCCAAATCAAGCTTTACCGGCAGGCCTTTTTGTTGGACTGTTGTGTCACAAGAGTGAGGTTTCGAGCATGAACAGAAACGCACGACGCGCCCGCGCCATCGCAATCGCCCAGGCAAAACCCGACGCCCGCATCGCCAGCCTGCGATACCTGATGCTCGCAGCCGGCGCGACCGCCGCAAGCCTGGCGCTGCTGCTAGCCAACCTCATCTGATCCTGCCCGCCCATCTGAAAGCAAACTTGCCGGCCTCCGATCGCGACGCTGCGCCCGCGTGGCGCATAATCTGCAATTATTTCACCGTGTTGGCTTAAGTCACCATTACCGCTTATCTGAAAATTAATATCTAATCTGACACAATCGCCCGCGATTATTTGGGCGTTTCCAAGTTTGCTTGGACATGAACTGGCAATGACTGCCGCCTGGCCTCCAGGTCCCCCGATGGAAAGAGAATAATTCGATGTGCACTCGGCTGGCGCGCCTTATGGCTGCCGGCGGGAGGAGTAGTGTATGAAAGGCCCGGAACGCCATGTTGATTGACAAGATTCTTTCCCGTTTCAGGATCAAGACCAAGGTTTTGATCTTCGTTCTGCCCTTTGTCGTTACCATTTCGGCGGTGGGATTGACCGGCCTTTACGCATCCGGCCTTCTTCAGGGCCGCATGGAAATATCCAATAGCGTGCTGCAGTCGCTGAGCGGGTTCAAGGATCTCTACGGTTCGATGGACGATTTCCTGCGCGTCACCAGCCCCGAGGCGCGCGACAAGCTGCTGTCGGATCTGAAGATGCAGCAGGGCGTGCTCGATCAGACGCTCGACCAGGTCGGTGAACAGGCTGCCGGCCGGGACAGCCTCGCGGAAGCTTCGAGCCGCACCAAGGAGATTTCGGGCGTCGTCGACAAGCTCTGGGCGTTGCACGAGCAGGAACAGGCGCTGCATGAGCAGATCGATGCGGCGCAGAAGAGCCTGATCAGCACCCGTTTCACGGTCTCCTATCAGGCCGAGGAATTGCAGACCGCGCTCCAGCGCGATGAAGGCGCTGCCACCATAACGCTGCGCACTGCCGACCGCCTATTGAAGGGCGGCGATTTCTTCGGCACCGTGGCCAGCGGCTACGCCAAGCCGCAGACGCCTGAGGAAAAGATCGCCTTCATCAACGAACAGATGCCCGCGATCATCAAGTCGCAGCGCTTGATCGCCATTTCGGTTCCGGCCAATCAGAAGAATGTCATCGACGCGCTGGCAGCGACCATCGACGGCATTAAGGCGATCGCCCAGATGCCCAGCCCGACCGACGAGAACATCACCGAACTCGGCCGCCTCATTTCGCGCTTCCGTCAGACCTCGACTTATACACAGTTGACCGCGACGCAAATGATGCGTCAGGCGACACAGAGTTTTGCTGAACTCGAGGGCCGCATTGGCCAGACCAATTCCGTTCTTCAGGATACGCGGCGCCTGGAAAATTCGGTCTATGCGCTGCAGATCGTCCTTTCCGATTTCCTCGCCAATTCAAGCAAGGACAATCTGGTCCGTCTGCAGCAGCAGACCGGCACGCTCGGCAAGGACATGGAGGTGCTGGCCACCAGCGCCAAGGGAATGGGCTTTGCCGAAGGCATATCGGACGCGATCAAGCCGGCGCTTGACGTCATATCGGGCGGCGGTTCGAAGATCGTCGATACGATCGGCGAGCGCGTGACGGCCTATGCCGCGGCGCGACAGGAACTCGACGAGATCTGGAAGAAGCTCACTGATTTCGCCGAACTGCAGAAGCAGACAGCCGGAACCGAGCGCACCCAGGCAAACAGCATCTCCGTCATGACCACTGGCCTCGGCATTCTTCTGTCGATCCTCGGCGGCATCGCCCTGGTGCTGACGCTGCAGCGCCCGATCAGCCAGATCACCGCCGCGATGCGCCGCATTGCCGACGGAGCCCTGGATACCAGCATAACGGGCGAGCAGCGCTATGACGAAATCGGCGACATGGCCCGGGCGCTCGGCATCTTCAAGGAAAATGCCATCTCGAAGATTCGCATCGAGGAACAGAGCGACGAGGAGCGCGCTGCCGCCGAGCACGAGCGCCAGCGCAACGATGCCGAAAAGCGCGAGATGGACCGTCAGATCGAGTTCGCGGTCAACGCACTTGCGGCCGGCCTCGAGCGCATGTCGCAGGGCGATATCTCGACTACGATCGATACCCCCTTCATCGGCCGACTCGAACAACTTCGTCAGGATTTCAACGGTTCGATGCTGCGCCTGCAGGCAACAATGAGCCAGATCCGCGACAACGTCGAATTGATCCAGGGCAACGGCAACCAGATGGCCCACTCGGCCGAGGATCTCTCCAAGCGCACGGAACAGCAGGCTGCCTCGCTCGAAGAGACCGCCGCAGCCGTCGATCAGATCACCGTCACTGTCCGCTCGTCGGCCGAACGCGCCAAGGACGCGGACCAGATCGTCCGCCAGGCCAAACGCAGCGCCGACGATTCCGCGGTCGTCGTCAGCAATGCGATTGACGCCATGGGCCGCATCGAGGAGGCCTCGCGTCAGATCGAGCAGATCATCGGCGTCATCGACGAGATCGCCTTCCAGACCAATTTGCTGGCGCTCAACGCCGGCATCGAGGCGGCCCGCGCCGGCGAGGCCGGCAAGGGCTTCGCCGTCGTCGCCATGGAAGTCCGCGAACTTGCCCAGCGCTCCGCGGCGGCTGCGCAGGAGATCAAGGGCCTGATCAACAAGTCGACCAGCGAGGTCAGCTCCGGCTCGCAGTTCGTCCAGGAAACCGGCACCGTGCTTGCGAAGATCAGCGCCCAGATCGTCACGATCAGCCAGCATGTCGAGATGATCGCTCGCGCCAGCCACGACCAATCCAACGCGCTGCAGAGCGTCAACTCGACGGTCAATCAGATGGACCAGATGACGCAGAAGAACGCCGCGATGGTCGAGGAGACGACGGCCGCCAGCCGCGAACTAGCCGACGAGGCTGACGCGCTGCGCCGCCTGATCCAGCAGTTCAAGATCCACGGCGAGGCGGCCGAAGCCCAGGTTTATCGCGCCGCCTGATCGCGATCACTTCACGTCCGAACGGCCCCGGTTCTTCCCGGGGCCGTTTTCTTTTGTGTGCAGAATCGCGCTTCTCGCCGCTCTGATTTACGGAAAATTTTTCCTTAACGCTTTTGGCTTAATTTAGCATTTGTCATGCCGGCCGGGGGTTACGATGCTGCGCCTTTTTTCTACGTCTATCGTGCGACAGATCGTTGCGATCACGCTGTTTCTGCTGGCGATCAGCACGGCCGCCATTGTCGGCGCAACCTATTACAATCTCAGCCGTCATGTGATGGACGGGGCCGTCTCCGACGCCAGGGATGCCGCCCGCGCCATGGCTGTCCTTTACGGCGCGGCTGATCCGGCGGCGAAGATTGCGGTGAAGGACAATCAGCTCTCCGCCGTCACCGAGGATGCGGTTCCAGCCCTTGCCGATCATTCGCTTGTCGATCGCACCGCGCAGTCGATCGCCGGCGTCGCGACCATTTTCCAGAAGCAGGGCAGCGACTACGTCCGCATCTCCACGAACGTCAAGAAAGAAAACGGCGAGCGCGCCGTCGGCACCAAGCTCGCAGCCGAGCACCCGGCTCAGCCGGTTCTTGCCAGGGGTGAGGCCTATTACGGCCCGGCCGAGCTATTCGGCCGCAAGTTCATGACCGGCTATTTCCCGATCAAGAACGCATCCAATGCCAATGTTGGTATTCTCTTCATCGGCATTCCGATGGAATTCTATTACAAACGCATGAATGAGCTGCAGATCCTGATTCTCGGCATCGGCGCCATCGTCATGCTGCTCGTCGGTGTACTCGCCTTTTATGCGATCCGCCTGTCGGTGAAGCCTTTGCAGGCGCTGACCGCCAGCGTCCACTCGATCTCCTCGGGCGATCTCGAAGGGACGATCCCTTGTCTTGAGAAGAAGAACGAGTTCGGCGATATCGGCCGAGCCCTGGCGCTTTTCCGCGACAGCGCCCGCGCCAGGCGCGATCTGGAAACCGAAGCGGTCGAACAGCGCGCCTTGAGCGACGCGGAACGCGCCCGCAATGATGCCGACAAGCGCTCGCTCGACAGCCAGATCGATTTTGCCGTCAGCCAGCTTGCGGCCGGCCTCGGGCGCCTGTCCCAGGGCGATGTCTCGCAAACGATCGGCACGCCCTTTATCGGCCGGCTGGAACAACTGCGCGTCGATTTCAACGCGTCGCTGCTGCGGCTCCAGGATACGCTTTCCGGTATCCGCGACAGCGCTTCGACGATCCAGCGCAACAGCAGCGCCGTTTCGGCCTCCGCCGGCGAGCTTTCGAAGCGCACCGAGGCGCAGGCGGCGAGCCTGGAGGAGACCGCCGCCGCGGTGGAGGAGATCACAGTGACGGTTCGCTCCTCCGCCGAGCGTGCCCGCGAAGCCAACAGCGTCGTCGCCGCGACCAAGAAGACGGCCGACAATTCCGGCACCGTGGTCGGCGATGCCGTCGCCGCCATGGAGCGTATCGAAGAGGCTTCGCAGCGTATCGAGCAGATCATCGAGGTGATCGACGATATCGCCTTCCAGACCAACCTTCTGGCGCTGAATGCCGGCATCGAAGCGGCGCGGGCCGGCGAGGCGGGCAAAGGCTTTGCCGTCGTCGCCCAGGAAGTCCGCGAACTCGCCCAGCGTTCAGCCGATGCGGCGCGCGAGATCAAGTCGTTGATCGAAACGTCGAGCCGGGAAGTGACGGCAGGCTCGGAACTCGTCCAGAAGACCGGCGGCGTTCTTGCCTCGATCAGCCAGGAGATCATCGCGATCAGCGGCCATGTCGAGACCATCGCCACTGCCAGCCGCGATCAGTCGGCCGCGCTGCAGGAGGTCAACGGCTCCGTCAACGCCATGGACCAGATGACCCAGAAGAACGCCTCGATGGTTGCCGAGACCACGCAGGCAAGCCGTCTGCTCGCCGGCGAGGCCGATACGCTGATGGCGCTGATCGAACGCTTCCGTATTGGCGCCGAGCCCGCGGCCGCTCACCTCGGCGCAAGGAAAGTCGCCTGAGGAACCCGGCCGCGACTGCCGCAAGACTGCGCCGCAGCTTTGCGGCGCTTTGACACCACGCGCCTGATGATGAGGTCGAGCGAGGTCAGCCAGGCGGCGAAGCGAATGGTGCCGCTGTCTCCGAACTCGTCATAGAATCGATCCTCATCCGCCTTGCTGTTGCTCGGCGGGCGATGGTGGCGAAATCCATGCACGCCTGCGATGGTGATCATGTCGATCATGAGATGTCCTTTCCTACTCAAAGACATCTCTTGATTTAAGCATCGAATTTCTCTTCATAAACAGGGAAATCCACGCTATGTTTTTCACTGATGAAAAACGCGAATTGGGATTCCTATCAGCTTTTCCTGCAGGTGGCCCGCCTTGGCGGTCTGACGGGGGCCAGTGCCGCCAGCGGTCTTAGCCCCGCGACCATCGGCCGGCGCATGCTCGATCTCGAACAGGAGGTCGGCCGCACCCTGTTTTCCCGCAGCCAGACAGGTTATCGGCTGACGCGGGATGGCCAGGCGCTGCTCGATCACCTTCAAGAGATGGAAGCCGCCGCCCGCAAGGTCGAAGCCTGGCGGCAATCGGGTGAGGGCGGCACGACAGTCAGGATCACCGCAGGCACCTGGGTCGCCTGGCTTCTGACGGAGAATTTCGCTGCCATCCGCATGCCGGGCGATGCCTTCGCCATTGCGCTCACCATCGGTGAGGCGCGGGCAAGCCTTGCCTATCGCGAGAGCGACATCGGCATTCGCGCTTTCGAGCCGGAGGAACCCAATCTGGCCGCCCGCCAGCTTGGAGAGGTGGCATACGCCGTCTATGTCAGGCGAAATGCAGTCGAGACCGACGAGCGCTGGATTGCCGTCGGCGAGGAGGAGGCGATCTCGGCCTATCTGCGCTGGCCGCATTCCCATGCCGCGGCTGATATCGTCGCCACCGTCAACCGGCCGCGCTCGCTGCCGGATCTGGTGCGCGCCGGCGCCGGCAAGACGGTGCTTCCCTGTTTCGTCGGCGATCTTCATCCCGAATTGCAGCGCCAAGGCGGCGAATTGCCGGAATTGCGTCATCGTCAATGGATCGTCATGAATGCCGAGGATCGCCATCGCCCGGAGATCCGCACGGTCGCCGACCGCATGACGAAGCTCGTTAGAAGCTATGCCGACCTTTTCGCCGGCAAGCGTCCGAGCCGCGGCTGATACCCGGCCCGGGAAGACTGGAAGACGATAGGGCGTCCGCGCATTCTTTCGCGGCGCGGACGCTGTGACCGAGCGCAATCCGAGCGACGTGCCCGGGCTGCCGCCTATTTCGTCAGTGCCGGTTGGTGACGACGACCGGGATCAACAGGTCGCCCCAGTTGCCGTCGCCGCCGTGGTGACGGGCCGAGCGCACCAGTTCGACAGAAACGCCGGCCTCGACGGCCTTCATGACGGATTGGTTCAGCCGATGCAGGTCATTGGCGAGCATGCGGATCGTCGTCTGCTGATCCTCGCTCATGCTCGATGCCTGCTCTTCGGCCCGTTCGCGGACGCGTGCGATGGATGCCATGATCTATCCTCCTCTTCGGGTCATTCCGCAGCCGGTTTGAACTGCGCATGTTCGGTTGAATCGTGCATGGCCGTGGTCGAAGACCGGCCGCCGGTGATGGCGAGCGACACGGCGTCGAAATAGCCGGTGCCGACCTCGCGTTGATGTTTGGTGGCGGTATAGCCGTTCACTTCCGCGGCGAATTCGGCCTGCTGCAATTCGGAATAGGCCGACATCTGCCGCTGCTTGTAGCCGCGCGCCAGCTCGTACATGCCATAGTTCAGCTGGTGGAAGCCGGCGAGCGTGATGAACTGAAATTTGTAGCCCATTGCGCCGAGCTCGCGCTGGAACTTGGCGATCGTCGCCTCGTCGAGGTTCTTCTTCCAGTTGAACGATGGCGAGCAATTATAGGCAAGCAGCTTGCCCGGATGGACCTTGTGGACACCCTCGGCAAAACGGCGAGCCTGCTCCAGATCCGGCTTCGAGGTCTCGCACCAGATCAGGTCGCAATGCGGCGCATAGGCGACGGCACGGGCGATGCAGGGCTCGATGCCGTTTCTGACCTGATAGAAGCCTTCGACCGTGCGCCCGGCATCGTAGTCGACGAAGGGCTGGTCGCGCTCATCGATGTCAGACGTCAGCAGTTTTGCTGCTTCCGCATCGGTGCGGGCGATGACCAGGGTCGCCACGCCCATGACGTCGGCAGCAAGCCGGGCGGCGTCGAGATTGCGGATATGGGCGGCCGTCGGGATCAGCACCTTGCCGCCGAGATGGCCGCATTTCTTCTCCGAAGCGAGTTGGTCCTCGAAATGGACGCCTGCCGCACCCGCCTCGATATAGGCCTTCATGATCTCGAAAGCGTTGAGCGGCCCACCAAAACCGGCTTCCGCATCGGCAACGATCGGTGCAAACCAGGTCTCGACGGAAAGGCCGTTGCCCTCTGCGGTCTCGATCTGATCGGCGCGCTGCAGCGTGCGATTGATGCGCTTGGCGAGTTCCGGCCCGGCATTGGCGGGATAAAGCGACTGGTCGGGATACATCGCCGATGCGGTATTGGCGTCGGCCGCCACCTGCCAGCCGGAGAGATAGATCGCCTTCAGCCCGGCGCGCACCATCTGCATGGCCTGGTTGCCGGAGAGCGCGCCGAGCGCATTGACGAAGTCTTCCTGATGAATGAGCTGCCACAAGCGATCCGCCCCCATTTCGGCGAGCGTATGGCTGAGCGCCACCGAGCCTCTCAGCCGCTCTACGTCAGCGGCGGAATAGGGCCGTTCGATACCGTCAAAGCGGCCTGCTGGCGCATTTCGGACAAGCTTGTAAAAATCGGTCATGCGGGCTTTCCTCACTGAAAATCGTCATTGCGTGAATGAATGACAAGATTGACAATTTGCGCCGTTATGGCCAGAAAAACCTTTGATTTTCGGACCGGAAAGAGGTTAAGATGACGAGGATTGACAGAGGGGCGCTGTAAAGTAGTAAAGTTTTGTAAAATTAAGCGCCCCTGTTCTTTGTCAAAGGTGTGACATGGCGGAACGGAAGATCTTCGCAGGCCCTAAACTGCGGCGCATTCGCAATGCGCTGGCGCTGACGCAGACCGCCATGGCCGAGGCGCTGGAGATTTCGCCTTCCTACCTGAACCTGATCGAACGCAACCAGCGGCCGTTGACGGTTCAGCTGCTCCTGAAGCTTGCGGCCGTCTACCGGATCGATCTGGAGGAGTTGCGGGGACAGACCGGCGGCAGTCTCGGTCAGCTGAAGGAGGTCTTCGCCGACCCGCTGCTATCAGGCGAACTGCCCGGTGACCAGGAACTGGTGGAGGTGGCTGAAGCGGCGCCGAATGCCGCAAGCGGCATGATCAAGCTTTATCGTGCCTACCGCGAACAGGCCGCGCGGCTATCCGATCTGACAGTGCTGATGGCGGCCGAGGGGCATGCGCCCGTTGCCGCCGGCCGACTGCCGCTGGACGAGCTGCGCGAGGCGCTGGAGCGCCGATCCGGCTATTTCGGACGGATCGAGGCAGCGGCGGAAGCCTTTGCTGCGACGGTGCCCGGCGGCCTCGATCTTGCGGCGGGACTGAAGGACTGGCTGCGCGCCGAACGCGGCATTGCGGTGCGCGTCTTACCCGTGCACGTCATGCCGGATCTGCGCCGCCGTTTCGATCGCCATTCGATGCGGCTTTTCATTTCGGAACGCCTGTCGCCGGCCGATCGTGCGCACGAGATAGCGGTCGAGGCAGCGACCCTTGCCTTGCTGCCGGCCATCGATGCCGAGCTCGACGATCTCCAACTTTCCTCCGCCGAGGCGCGCCGCATCGCCCGCTTCGAGTTTGCCCGCATTGCGGCACTGGCGCTGGCCATGCCCTATGAAGCCTTCCTTTCGGCGGCCAAGGCGACGCGTTACGACATCGATATTCTTCGGACGCGTTTCGGCGTCTCCTTCGGCCATGCGGCAACGCGTCTGACGATGATGCAGCGACCCGGCGCGGCAGCAATCCCCTTCTTCCTGATCGAGATCGATGCGGCCGGCCATCGGCTGCGGCGAGCTGGCGCCCAAGGCTTTCCGCAGGCCCGTTTCGGCGGCGGCTGTCCGAAGCTCAATATCCACGCCGCCTTCCTGCAGCCGGGCCAGATTCTTGCCGAGACAGTGGTCATGCAAGATGGCGCGTCCTTCCTGACGGTCGCGCGCACCCTGGAGGGGCCGAGCGTCGAATTCGGCGAAAGAATCAGACGCACTGCGATCCTGGTCGGCTGCGATGCCGCTCTTGCAGACGGCGTGGTCTACGGGCAGGCGGCGGCGCTCGATCCGGTTGCAATCGGCCCGGCCTGTCGTCTCTGCGAGCGGCGCGGCTGCCTTTCCCGCGCCGAGCCGCCGGTAACGCGGCCGCTCGGGCTCGACGAGATGGTGGCGGGTCTCAGCGCCTTCGACTTCCAGTGATTGTGAAATGATTGAAGGCGCAGTTTTTGCGCTTGTGGGCTTAGAAATTCCTTCTTAGTCTGCGGACAAAACCAGAGGGAAAAAGATGTTCGCGGGATGCGGGCTCTTCGAACAAACAGGAGAATTCATGAGGTCAACCATCGCAACCGTGACGGCCGCAGCCATCGCCGCGCTCCTTGCCGCCGCGCCGGCCGTTGCGCAGGAGCGCGTCGTTAACGTCTACAACTGGTCGGATTATATCGACGACAGCATCCTTGCCGATTTCACCAAGGAAACCGGCATCAAGGTCGTCTACGACACGTTCGATTCCAATGAGACTGTCGAAACCAAGCTGCTTGCCGGCGGCACCGGTTATGACGTCGTAGTTCCCACGGCCGACTTCCTGCAGCGTCAGATCCAGGCTGGCGTCTTCCAGAAACTCGACAAATCCAAGCTGCCGAACCTTTCCAACATGTGGGATGTGATCCAGGAGCGCACCGCTGCCTACGATCCGGGCAACGAATACGCTGTCGACTACATGTGGGGCACCGACGGGATCGGCTATAACGTCAAGAAGGTCGCAGAAATCCTCGGGCCTGATGCCAAGCCAGGTCTCGAAGTGATATTCGACCCGAAGGTGGCCGAGAAGTTCAAGGATTGCGGCATCTACGTGCTCGACACGCCGAAGGACGTGATGACCACGGCGCTGCGTTATCTCGGCCTCGATCCGAACTCGACCAAGGCCGAAGATTTCAAGAAGGTCGAGGAATTGCTGACGGCGGTGCGCCCTTATATCCGCAAGTTCCACTCCTCCGAATATATCAACGCCCTTGCCAATGGCGATATCTGCATCGCCTTCGGCTATTCCGGCGACATGCTGCAGGCCCGCGACCGCGCGGCCGAGGCCAAGAACGGTGTCGAGGTCAACTATTCGATCCCCGTGCAGGGCGCCCAGATGTGGTTCGACATGATGGCAATCCCGGCCGATGCCAAGCATGTGGCCGAGGCGCACGAATTCCTGAACTACCTGATGAAGCCCGAGGTCATCGCCAAGGCGAGCGACCACACCTTCTATGCCAACGGCAATAAGGCCTCGCAGCAGTTCGTCAGCAAGGAAGTGCTGGAAGATCCGGCCGTCTATCCGACCGACGCGGTGATGAAGAACCTGTTCACGGTCAAGCCGTGGGATCCGAAGACCCAACGCACGGCGACGCGGATCTGGACGAAGGTCGTGACCGGCCAGTAGGTTGGTGCCAGGCCCGGACGGAAACGTCCGGGCCTTTCAATTACCGGCCGGGGTGGAGGCCGGCTGAAAACTTATTCTCGGGGAATATGATGAAATCTTTGGGCAATATCCGCCGCGCCTTCGCACCCTGGACCGATCCTTCTGCAAAACCTTTCATAGCCTTCAAGAATGTCACCAAGCGTTTCGGCAATTTCACCGCCGTCGATGATCTGTCGCTGAACATTTATCATCGCGAGTTCTTTGCTCTGCTCGGCGCCTCCGGCTGCGGCAAGTCGACGCTTCTACGCATGCTCGCCGGCTTCGAGCAGCCGAGCTCGGGCGAGATCATCCTCGATGGCACCGACCTCGCCGGCACGCCGCCCTACAAGCGGCCGGTCAATATGATGTTCCAGTCCTACGCGCTTTTTCCGCATATGACCGTCGAGAAGAATATCGCCTTCGGCCTCAAGCAGGACGGCATGCCGAAGGACGAAATAGTCGAGCGCGTGACGCAGATGCTGAAGCTCGTAAAGCTGGAGCAGTTTGCCTCACGCAAACCGAACCAGCTCTCCGGCGGTCAGCGCCAGCGCGTCGCGCTCGCCCGCTCGCTCGCCAAACGCCCGAAAGTGCTGCTGCTCGATGAACCGCTCGGCGCGCTCGACAAGAAGCTGCGCGAGGAAACCCAGTTCGAACTGATGGACCTGCAGCAGACGCTCGGCCTCACCTTCGTTGTGGTCACCCATGATCAGGAAGAGGCGATGACCATGGCCGACCGCATCGCGGTCATGAGCCACGGCCAGGTCGTGCAGGTGGCAACGCCGGGCGAAATCTACGAGGCGCCGAATTGCCGCTTTGTCGCGGACTTCATCGGCGACGTGAATATCTTCGACGGCAAGGTGACGACGTCTGGAAGCGGGGCGGTCGAGATATCAGTCGAAAGCGGCCTGACGATCCGGACTGCCGCCACGGAGGCGCCGGCGACCGGCAGCACGGTCGGTTTTGCTATCCGCCCGGAAAAGATTCGCGTGACGCGCACGGCCCCCGCGAACGCCTCGGTCAATGCCGCCAAGGGCGAGATCTGGGATATCGCCTATCTCGGCGACATGACCGTCTTCCACATTAAGCTGCCGGGCGGCAAATTCGTCAGAGCCTCTTCCCTCAACGCGCAGCGTTCCGTCGAAGACCCTTTCACCTATGATCAGGAGGTCTGGGTTTCGTTCGACGAGAATGGCGGCGTGCTGCTGAAGGACTGAGGCTATGGAAACTTTCGCATCTCGCCTTTACAACCGTCTCGTCATCATTATCCCCTATGCTTGGCTGCTGCTCTTCTTTCTGGCGCCGTTCTTCATCGTCTTCCGTATTTCCCTGTCGACGACGGCAATCGCCATCCCACCCTACGAGCCGGTCTTCTCCTTTGCCGATGGCTGGGGTGGTTTCTGGAGCAAGGTCGCGACCTTCTCCTTCGATAATTACGGCTATCTCACCGACGATCCGCTCTATTTCAACGCTTATCTCTCGAGCGTCATCATCGCGGCGGTCTCGACTTTGCTGATGCTGCTGATCGCCTATCCGATCGCCTATGGCATGGCTCAGGCCCCGCGCCGCATGCGGCCGACGCTTTTGATGCTCGTCATCCTGCCGTTCTGGACGAGCTTCTTGATCCGCGTTTACGCCTGGATCGCTATCCTGAAGCCCGAAGGGCTGCTGAACCAGCTTCTCCTGTCGCTGCATGTGATCGACAGCCCATTGATCATCCTCAACACCACCACCGCCGTCTATATCGGCATCGTCTATTCCTATCTGCCCTTCATGGTGCTGCCGCTCTATTCGGCGCTCGAAAAGATGGACGGCACGCTGATCGAGGCAGCGCAGGATCTCGGCTGCACGCCGATCCAGGCCTTCTGGCGCGTCACCTTCCCACTGTCGATCCCCGGTGTGGTTGCCGGCTGCATGCTGGTCTTCATCCCTGCCGTCGGCGAGTTCGTCATTCCCGATCTTCTCGGCGGTTCGCAGACGCTGATGATCGGCAAGACGCTCTGGAACGAATTCAACGCGAACAGAGACTGGCCGGTCTCCTCGGCGGTCGCAACCATCCTGCTGATGATCCTGGTGATCCCGATCGTTTTCTTCCAGAATGTCCAGGCCAAGGCCGAAGAGCGGGGGAAGTAAGCCATGCTGAGATGGACCCGTTTCAACATCATCTCCGTCGTGCTCGGCTTTGCCTTCCTCTATCTGCCGATCGTGCTGCTGGTGGTCTTTTCCTTCAACGAATCGAAGCTCGTCACCGTCTGGGGTGGCTTCTCCACCAAATGGTATGTCTCGCTGCTCTCGAACCAGGCCCTGCTCGATGCCGCCTGGGTAACGATCCGTGTCGGTCTGCTGTCGGCCACCTTCGCGACCGTCCTCGGCACGATGGCGGCGCTGACGCTGGTGCGCTATAGCCGCTTCCGCGGCCGCATGCTCTTTTCGGGAATGGTCTATGCGCCGCTCGTCATGCCGGAAGTCATCACCGGTCTGTCGCTGCTGCTGCTCTTCGTGGCGATCGGCTTCGACCGCGGCTTCTGGACGATCACGCTGGCGCATACGACGCTGACCATGTGCTTCGTCGCCGTTGTCGTGCAGTCACGGCTCTTGAGCTTCGACCAGTCCATTGAGGAAGCCGCCCAGGATCTGGGTGCGCCGCCGGTGCGGACCTTCTTCGAGATCACGCTGCCGATCATCTCGCCGGCGGTGTTTTCGGGCTGGATCCTGGCTTTCACGCTGTCGCTTGACGACCTCGTGATTGCAAGCTTCACCTCCGGCCCCGGCGCAACCACACTGCCGATGAAGATCTATAGCCAGGTGCGCCTTGGGGTGACGCCCGAGATCAACGCGATCTGCACGATCCTGATCGCCATCGTCGCGGTCGGCGTTATCTGCGCATCGATCGTCACCAAGCGCCGCGAAGTGCAGCGCGAGCGCGATGAGTGGGCGGCTGCTGCCGGCGCCTGATCCAACGAAAACGAAGAGCTCCAGCAGGTCTGGCTGGCGGTCGCTGACGACATGAACGTTTGACTTCGTTCACCGATGTCGCCGAGAGCGCATCGTTGTGAAATCTCAGCCGAGATAGGATGCCCGCTCGAACGCCTTTAAGAGTGCTCGCTCGGACAGATTGAGGTAGGTCTCCATCTCGTGGCACGCCTGACTGTTCTCACCTTTTTCTGTCAGGGTAACGATAGTGTTGTTCATATCAATGAACGGTGCGTGAAGTTGCTCCAGATTATCCAGAAGCCCGAACCCAAGGCGCAACTCTGCTGCAACGCGTTCGTAGAAATCGCTAAGCCGTGCGCTGTCTGCTAGGTCCACGATCGCGCTGTGAAATTTCATGTTCGCACTTCCTACTGCATGCCAGTCCTGCTCTTCACGCTTGGTCTTCGCCTCCTCCACAGCCTCGCGCATCGCTTTGACCGCAGGATGAAGTCGCCAGGCTTGCCGAAGCGCGCCGCATTCCAACATCCGGCGAACTCGGTAGATGTCCATGATAGAAGCCACATTCGGTGTTGCTACAAATACACCCCGATTGGTCTCGTGGCGGAGCAATCCGTCCTTGGTAAGCAGCCGAAAGGCCTCGCGGAGTGAGTTACGCGACACTTCAAACCGATCACTGAAGCCTGCTTCCGACACCCGCTGCCCAGGTAACAATTCACCGGAGATCAACAAAGCGCGGATGCGCTTCGCCAATCGGTCTGCCAAGGGCTGATTCTCAGCTTTTTCGGTCACCGAAACCTCTTCTGCCGCATGGGGATACTCGGCCATTGCATACCACTAAAATGGGCGACTGGAAGCGCCAATGTGAGAACGGAAAATCCATTTAGTGGGGAAATCAGTACGGTTTCAGTAAACGATGCAATTTGATCGTTGAACAATCAGTTAGCTACGTCTTCGCCTGCTCCCATCGCGCTGGAGGTGTCTCTGATTAAGACATTGTGTATCGATCAACAATATGAGAGATACGCTCCATTTTTGCATGTTTTTGGCGGAACGATGAGTAATGATCGTTGAACAATCTTGACAACGTCGCAGAGCAGATCATGATGGGAGTGCTAAAAGCATCCGCGAGGGGCGGGTGACGATAAACGGAGAAACTTCCATGCAGCAGACCGAGCTCGCGCACGGCCGCCAGGTTGCGGCTGTGCAAAGCGCCAAAGCGCAGCGCTACGCCTTACTTTCCGCAATGTTCCTGATGTCGATGGCAGCCGTAGGACCGGGCTTCATCACACAGACGGCCAATTTCACCGTTAAGCTCGGGGCAGCCTTTGCTTTCGCGATCATCGTTTCCATCTTGATCGACTTCGTCGTCCAGGCAAATGTCTGGCGTATTGTAACGGTGACCCGCATGCGGGCGCCGGCAGTTGCCAACGCGGCAATCCCGGGTTCAGGTTATCTGCTGGCCGTTCTGGTGATTATCGGTGGCCTGTTCTTCAATATTGGCAATATGGGAGGGGCAGGGCTTGGCCTCAATGCCATGATCGGTCTCGATCCGAAGATCGGCGGAGCGATCGGCGCCCTTGTTGCCATCGGCATCTTCGTTTCGCGTCGTGCGGGTGTGGCGATGGATCGCGTGGTCTTCGTCGCCGCCTTCGTCAAACTTGCACTTATTCTTTACGCTGCAGTCGTTTCCGGTCCACCGGTCGCTGATGCTTTCCACCAGACGGTCCTGCCATCCACAATTGACTTTGCCACCATCACCACGATCGTGGGCGGCACGATCGGCGGCTACATTACGTATGCCGGTGCGCATCGCCTGCTCGACAAAGGAACGGTCGGAGTCGAAAACATCGGCGCGGTCAATCGCGCGGCGCTGAGCGGCATCGCTATCACCGGAGTGTTGCGCTATATCCTGTTCCTGGCCGTTCTCGGCGTCGTTGCCTCTGGAGCGGTCATCGACCTGTCCGGCAAAGCAGCAAATCCGGCAGGCCAGGCCTTCCATGCCGCGGCCGGCGACATCGGCTTCCGCCTGTTCGGCGCAGTCTTCCTTGCTTCGGCGCTAACCAGCATTATCGGCGCAGCGTACACGTCGGTCTCGTTCCTCACGGCCTTCAAGCCGGATATGAGCGAGCGGCAACGTAACTTGTCGACAGTTGGTTTTATCTGCATCTCGCTGATCGCCTATATGCTTGTCACCACCCCGCCGGCCGCTATGCTTGTGTTCGTCGGCGGTCTGAACGGTCTCGTGTTGCCCATCGGTCTTTCGATCCTGTTGTTCGCAGCCTGGAAGCGCGCAGACCTGATGCATGGATACCAATATCCTCGGTGGCTCCTGGGCCTTGGTGCACTCGCCTGCTGCCTGACCTGGTACATGGCCTACAAGTCCGTTGGCCCTATCTTCGCGCTGCTCGGCTATTAAAATCATCCACCCAAACTTTAGCCGGCCATATTGGTGTGGCCACGCAAGTCCACTGCTTCAGGAGGAATATCATGATGGCCGTTATCGATCTCAACAGCGATCTTGGCGAAGGTTACGGCGCTTGGAGCATGGGGGATGATGCCGCAATGCTCGCCGTTGTTTCCAGCGCCAACATTGCCTGCGGTTTTCATGCCGGTGATCCGGCCGGGATCTACCGCACAGTCAAGGGTGCTGCTGAGAAGGGCGTCGCGGTCGGCGCGCATGTCTCCTACCCGGATCGCGTCGGCTTCGGCCGCCGCGATCTCGATGCCACCTCTGAAGAACTGATTGCCGACGTCATATATCAGATCGGCGCGCTGAAGGGCGTTGCCGCAGCCGCTCGCACGACCGTTCGTTACGTGAAGCCACACGGCGCACTCTACAATCGTATCGCGAACGACTCAAGACAGGGACGGGCCGTCATCGACGCCATAAAGGCCGTCGATCCTTCCTTAATCCTAGTGGGCCTTGCCGGAGCACCCATTCTTGATCTCGCCCGCAAGGAGGGGCTCGTTGTTGTCGCAGAAGCCTTTGCCGACCGAGCCTATACTCCGCAGGGACAATTGGTCTCCCGCCGCCAAGCCGGTGCGGTGCTGCACGACGCCACCCATATCGCCGAGCGCATGTTGCAGCTTGCCCGTGAAGGTACGCTTGAGGCCATCGACGGCAGCAGCATCAAGATTGAAGCGCAATCCATCTGTGTTCATGGCGACAGCCCCGACGCCGTTGCCATAGCACAGGAAGTCCGCCGCCGTTTCGAACTGGAAGGCGTCGAAATCCGTTCGTTCACGCCCGGCAATTGAGGAACAGCGCATGAGCATTCCCCCTCTTGCCTTAGGCAAGCCGTGGCAGCCATCATGGCCTCCGGCGTTCGCTTCGCCATAACCCGTGCACCGAGCCACATGTTCGTAACCGACATTTCCGATTCTGCCGATCACGTGTGAGAACAGAATGCGTTTTCTTCCGGTCAGCCTCACCACCCTGCTTGTCGAACTGGCCGATCTTGACCAGACGCTTGCTTTGTTCGCCTCCCTTCAAGCCGATCCGATCGAAGGTATCGAAGAAACAGTTCCGGCGGCCCGGACGCTGATGATCCGTTTTCGCCCAGAGAGAATTAGCGGCGAGACACTGGCAAGCAGGCTTGCGACCCGCGATCTCTCGGCCAAAATCGCCGTCTCGGAAAATCTCGTCGAAATTCCCGTTCGTTACGACGGCGAAGATCTCGGCGACGTCGCTGAATTGACCGGCCTGAGTGTTGAAGAGGTCATCCGTCGGCACACCGAAAGCGAGTTCATTGTCGCCTTTTGTGGTTTTGCGCCCGGTTTCGGCTATCTCGTCGGTGGCGACCCCGCGCTTCACGTACCACGCCGCCAAAGCCCCCGCACCCGTATACCCGCTGGCTCCGTCGGGCTTGCCGGCGCTTTCAGTGGCGTCTACCCGCAAAACAGCCCCGGTGGCTGGCAGATCATCGGCACAACGCCATTGAAGATGTGGGATATCGATCGCGATCCAGGCGCGCTTCTCCAGCCTGGTTATCGCGTCCGCTTCCTCAATATGGCAGGCAACACCGTTTCTGTTGCCTCCACGACGCCGCGTAAAGATGAGGCGGAAACAGACAGGACCGCACCACGCTTCGAGGTTCTTGCGGCACCGATGCCGGCGCTGTTTCAGGATCTCGGACGCTTCGGCCAAACCGGGCAGGGCATCTCGGCAGCCGGAGCGCTTGATCGAAGTGCTTTCAATGCCGCTAACCGCATTGTCGGCAATCCCGCCAACACACCCTGTCTTGAACTGACGCTCGGCGGTTTTTCCTTCAAAAGCTCAAGCCGGACCGTTATTGGTGCTGCCGGAGCGCTCGGCTCGATCACGATCAAAACCGCAGCCGGACGCACATTCACTGCCGAAGCTTATGCCCCGGTATCCGTTGAGCCCGGCGATGTGGTGACCTTTGGCCAACCGCTGAAGGGCATGCGCAGCTATCTTGCTGTGCGCGGCGGTTTCAAGGTCGAACCTGTTCTTGGCAGCGTAGCAACCGATACGTTGGCGATTGTCGGCCCCCAGCCGGTCACTGCTGGCTCAACCCTCTTTTTAAATCTCGTGAACTCAGGCCTTTCGAGCGTTTCGATCTTCGAGGTACCGGCTTTCGATCCACCGGGGCCTTGCGATGTGGTAACGCTCGATGTGGTTCTGGGTCCTCGCACGGACTGGTTCACGCAAAGGGGACTCGAGACCCTGACAGGCCAGCTATGGCAGGTGACGCCACAGTCGAATCGCGTCGGCATCCGGCTGGCTGGCGACATTCCGGTCGAACGGAAGGATAGCGCCGAACTGGCAAGCGAAGGTACTGCGACAGGCGCCATCCAGATACCTCACAGCGGCCAGCCGGTCCTGTTCCTTAACGATCACCCGTTGACCGGCGGTTATCCGGTTATCGGCGCAGTCGCCAATTATCACCTTGATCTTGCGGGTCAGATTCCGGTGAACGCAAAAATCAGGTTCCGGCCAATAGGCCCGTTCGCCGAAATATCGGCGGGCGAGAACCCAGAATTCCGAGGAGAACAGCGATGAAGAAAGTACTGATTGCCAATCGGGGCGAGATCGCGGTGCGCATCATCCGCGCCTGCTGCGACTACGGTATCCAGTCCGTCGCCGTTTATGCCGACCCTGATCAAGACGCACTATTTGTGCGCCTGGCGGATGAGGCTTATGCACTTGAAGGTATCCGCCCTGCGGAAACCTATCTTGACATTTCCAAGCTGATCGCCATTGCAAAACGTGCCGGCGCAGACGCCGTACACCCCGGTTATGGTTTTCTCTCCGAGCGCGCCGAATTTGCGCAAGCGGTAATGGATGCCGGTTTGACCTGGATCGGCCCGGCCCCCCAGGTCATTGAAGCGCTCGGCGACAAGGTGGAGGCGCGACGCATTGCCACCAGCGTAGGTGCACCGTTGGTCGCGGGAAGCGATGGTCCAGTCTGCTCCGCCGCAGAAGTCATCGCCTTTGCCGAGGAATATGGCCTTCCTGTTGCCATCAAGGCGGCTCACGGCGGCGGCGGTCGCGGCCTGAAGGTCGCGTGGAAAATGGAGGAAATCTCCGATCTTTACGAATCCGCCGTTCGTGAAGCAACCGCCGCCTTTGGTCGCGGCGAATGTTTCCTCGAACGTTTCCTCGATCGACCCCGCCATATCGAAGCGCAGGTCGTTGCGGACAAGCACGGCAATGTCCTCGTTCTTGGAACGCGAGACTGCTCCCTACAGCGCCGGAACCAGAAACTGATCGAAGAAGCGCCGGCACCTTTCTTGTCCAAGGAGCAGCGGCACAAGATTCACGAGGCGGCGAAATCAATCATCGCGGCTGCAGGCTATTCAGGTGCCGGTACCGTTGAATTCCTGCTCGGCGTTGACGGAACGATTTCCTTCCTCGAAGTCAATACTCGGCTTCAGGTGGAACATCCCGTAACCGAGGAAACGACTGGCATCGATCTGGTCATCGAGCAATTTCGCATCGCAGAAGGCCATAAGCTGCGTGTCATCGATACGCCGGAACCGCGTGGCCATTCCATGGAGTTTCGCATCAACGCCGAAGACCCCGGCCGGGGTTTCCTGCCGACGCCCGGCTCCATCTCGGTTTTCGATGCGCCTTCCGGCCCCGGAATACGTGTGGACAGTGGCGTCGTTGGCGGTTCCAGCATTCCGGGCGTGTTCGATTCGCTGATGGCGAAGCTCATCGTAAGCGGCTCAGACCGAGACGAAGTGCTGCGCCGCGCTCGCCGCGCCTTAAAAGAATTCCGCATCGAGGGCGTGGCAACCGTCCTGCCGTTCCACCGTGCGGCCATCGAAACCAAGGACTTCATCGGCAGCGATGGTTTCAAGGTGCATACGCGATGGATCGAGACTGACTTTGCCGCCATGCCAGACGCGATGGAACGTCCCGAACCGGCAAATGACCCATCCATGACCCACACATGGCTGGAGATTGACGGCAAGCGCGTATCAGTTGGACTGCCAAACATATTGTTATCCGGTCTTAGCACAGTCGGTCGGATCGACACCGCCGCAGCCGATGCGAACGGTCAAAACAAGGAAGAAGGCGTTGTGGCACCAGTTTCCGGAACGCTGCAATCCTTCAAGGTAGAGGATGGCGCTACTGTTGCCGAAGGTGATCTCCTGGCGGTCATGGAGGCCATGAAGATGGAAACACAGATCGCTGCCCCGAAGGCGGGCAAGGTCCACCTTCTTGTAAAGGAAGGCGACTATCTGCAGGCTGGCGTGCCGCTCATGGCGCTTGAATAGTATGAAGGAGCACGGTCGATCTACCGCCGCCATACGATTGGTAATTAACCGATCGTCCCCGGCGCAGGCTGGTCTTGCTCGGAATGCTTTTCGCCGATGACCGCCAGGCCTTTTCTCGGCGAGAGGCTGGTACGCCCGCCCTTTGAGAAGGCCGCAGCGTTGGGTTGCCGCCAACTAGCGATTCGCTGTGTCAATGGAACTTGTTGTGAAACGACGGCAGATCGGTCGTCCCGATGGCTATTGCGCGTGGGGCGCGGTGTTCAGAAGTGGAACCGGCGAGATCACCGGGTTCGGCCATGAGCCGCCGACGAAGAACGGCAGAAGCGGCAGCTCTGCTGCCTTGGCCGGATCGGTTGTCTCCAGCGAACCGGAAAGCGCCAGACCGTTGGACTGATAGGTGACCACGCCGGAAAGCGCCAGCGTCTGCGTCGGCCCGACGATGCGGGCGTCATGGATTTCGGCGGAGCCGTTGGCGAAATCGGCCTGAAGGTCCAATTGGTTGAAGGCGAAAGCGCCGCCCGCTGCGGCACTCAGCGGAAAGAACGGCTTTTGGGCCGCCTGTGTCCTGAGCGCTCCTAGGTCAATTCCGGGAATCGTGCCCTCCCTCGTCCAGAAATGCAGTCTGCCGGTGACGTCGGCAAGACCGGCCGTCCAGATCGCCTTCGACGACTGCAGGTCGAGATCGAGCGATCCCGTCGCAAGCGGCAGCGGCCCTTTGAGCTGCAGACGCTCGGCAAGGCCGGCGAAGTCGGCGTCGCGGATCGACAGCTGCAGCTTGCCGCCGCCGTCGAAGTCACGCCGCGTCGCCTCCAGATGCGCCGTCATTTCGCCGCCTTCGAAGCCGCTGTCGCCGATATCGAATTTCGCCTCGCCGCCGGTGACGATCATGCTGGCGCCGACATCGGAAAGCTGGAAGCGGCCCATCTCGGCGCGCCGCGCCGAAAGCCTGACGTCGACGTCGAGCAACTGCAGCGGTTCGCTGATGCCGGCGGAGATGTCCTCCGCCTCACCGGCCGCCAATCTCAGGGCGAAAGCATCAAGGAACGGCTTCAGGTTCATCTGGTCGAAGGCGAGCGTGCCTCCGATCTTCGGCCGTCTGCCGGCCGTGGTCGAAAGGTCCATCACGCCGGTGGCGCTTGCCTCGTTCAGCGACAGGCTGAGATCGTTGAAACGCAGCCCGCTGCCCGACGACATGATGTCGGATTCCAGCGAGGCGCTCTTCAGCGTGCCGACGCCGGGGAGCGATCTGCCTGACCATGTCAGAAACGCCGGCACATCGGGAATGCTGACGGCGATATTGCCGGACAGCGCCGAAAGGCTGGCGATGCTGGCGATCCCTTGAAAATGGGCCGTCAGCAGGTTTGACGTCAGCGATGTCCGCGTCTCGGCGCTCTTGCCGGCAAAGGCAAGCAGCGGCTGGCGCGAGGCGAAATCCACCTTCAGGTCCACGCCGTTGATACGGGCGATCACGACAGCCGAGATCGCGCCCGAGAGCCGTGGCCAGCCGATGTCGGCCGTGACGCTGTCGAAATTGTAAGTCTTGGCGCTCTTGAGGTCGGTGAGGGCAAGCGTGCCGTCCTCGACGGTGACCGCACCGATCTCGGCATCGAGAGCGGGATCGAGCACCTCAGCCCCGGTTTCGTAGCGCACGCCGCTGATCGCGCGCGCAAGCAGGCCGGAGTGACTCCAGTCGATCAGGCCATTCTCGTCACGCGTCAGCGCCAGATTGGGCCGCAGCAGATGGAATTCGTGGAAACTCGTCCGGCCTCTCAGCGCATCGATCAGGCTGAAATCCGCCGACAGGCTTTCAATACTGCCGAGCAGCTTGTCGCCGCTTTCGCGCGGCTGGCGGATGGTGACCTGGTTGAGCGTGATGCGCGGCGTCGGCCAGAATTCGAGAACCGGATTACCCTTGATCTCGGCATGGTAGCCCGTCCATTTCGACAGCGCATCCTCGATGCCGGAGCGCACGAAACCCGTGGTGATGAGATAGGGTGCTGCGACCCTGAGGGCTACGAACAGCGCAAGCGCAACCAGCAGAAGCAGCGTCGACATGCGGGCAAAGGCCGGAAGCCAGCGCGAAACGGGCCCGATCTTCCTGCGCCACCTGCGATGTCTAGACGTACTCATGATCTCCGCCGCTTACCGGTCAAGCGCTGATTTCGCCCGATATATGAAATATCAGGGCTACGCAATCCAATGCATGTCGCCCGGAGGCGTGCAGCGGTTCCGGGACAATGACATCATAAAACGAAGAGCCGAACCGCGTCGCATGAATCCGGTTTATGCGACGCGTTTAGGCTTAGGATCGGACGGTCGCGCTCTTTATAATGCAATGCAGCATGATATAAGGACGGGATTGGGGAGGAGAAGTGAATGCAGGATAACAAGCCACTTTGGGTGCCCTCGGCCGAGACCGTTGCAACAAGCCCGATCCATACCTTCATCGAGCGCTGTAATTCCGAGTTCGGGCTTGCGCTTTCCGGCTTCGAGGATCTGCATGCATGGTCGGTGGCCGAGCGGGAGAAGTTCTGGTCGAGCGTCTGGGATTTCTGCGGCGTGAAGGGAGAGCGCGGCGCTAAGGTGCTCGTCGACGGCGACAGCATGCTGGAGGCCCGCTTCTTTCCCGATGCGACGCTGAACTTCGCCGAAAACCTGCTGGCTGGCCGCGGCGATGCCGACGCCATCATCTTCCGCGGCGAGGACAAGGCCGAAGACCGCTGGTCGTGGGACCGGCTGCGCGCCTTGGTCTCGAAGCTGCAGCAGGCCCTCACGGCACTTGGCATCGGCAAGGGCGACCGCATCGCCGCCATGATGCCGAACATGCCGGAAACCGTCGCCGCCATGCTCGCCGCCGCGTCGATCGGCGCCATATGGTCGTCCTGCTCTCCCGATTTCGGCGAGCAGGGCGTGCTCGACCGCTTCGGCCAGATTGGCCCCAGGCTTTTCATCGCCTGCGATGCCTATTGGTATTCCGGCAAACTGCAGGATGTCGGTCCCAAGGTTGCCGCGGTGGCGACGAGCCTCGGTGTCCCGACGATTGTCGTCCACTATGCCGGCGATGCCGAGGCGGTGTCGAACAGGACGCCAGGGGCTTCGACGCTGGACGCCTTCATTGCTCCCTATGAGGCCAAGGAGATCGCCTTCACGCCGCTTGCTTTCGGCCATCCGCTCTACATCCTCTTTTCCTCAGGCACGACCGGGGTGCCGAAATGCATCGTCCATTCGGCCGGCGGCACGCTGCTGCAGCATCTCAAGGAGCACCGGCTGCATTGCGGCCTGGAGGCAGGCGAGAAGCTCTTTTACTTCACCACCTGCGGCTGGATGATGTGGAACTGGCTGGTCAGCGGGCTCGCCAGCGGTGCCACGCTCTGCCTGTTCGACGGCTCGCCCTTTGCACCTGACGGCAATGTGTTGTTCGACTATGCCGAGGCGGAAAAATTCGCGATTTTCGGCACCTCGGCAAAGTATATCGATGCGGTGCGCAAGGGCGGGTTGACGCCGCGCAAAAGCCACGATCTCTCCAGCCTCCGGCTGATGACCTCCACCGGCTCGCCGCTGTCGCCCGAGGGCTTCACCTTCGTCTATGAGGGCATCAAGGAAGATGTACAGCTCGCCTCGATCTCGGGCGGCACCGACATCGTTTCCTGTTTCGTGCTCGGCAATCCGCTGCAGCCGGTCTGGCGCGGCGAGATCCAGGGGCCGGGCCTCGGTCTTGCGGTCGACGTCTGGGATGATGACGGCAAGCCGGTGCGCGGCGAGAAGGGCGAACTCGTCTGCACCAAGGCCTTCCCCTCCATGCCTGTCATGTTCTGGAACGACCCTGATGGCGCCAAATATCGGGCCGCCTATTTCGACCGGTTCGACAATGTCTGGTGCCATGGCGATTTTGCCGAATGGACGGAGCATGGGGGCCTCGTCATCCACGGCCGCTCGGATGCGACGCTCAATCCCGGCGGTGTGCGCATCGGCACGGCCGAGATCTACAACCAGGTGGAACAGATGGACGAGGTGGCCGAGGCACTGTGCATCGGCCAGGAGTGGGATGACGACGTGCGTGTCATCCTCTTCGTCCGCCTTGCCCCTGGTGTGACGCTGACCGAGGATCTCATCAAGGCGATCAAGACGCGCATTCGCACAGGCACCTCGCCGCGGCACGTGCCGGCAAAGGTCATCGCGGTAGCCGATATACCCCGCACCAAGTCAGGCAAGATTGTCGAGCTTGCGGTGCGCGAGGTGGTGCACGGCAGGCCAGTGAAAAACCAGGAGGCGCTCGCCAACCCCGAAGCATTGGGCCTCTTCGCTGATTTGAGCGAACTGAGGGACTGATAAGGAACGGTAAACCACAAGCTTTCACCATTCAGCAATGACCTGTCATGGAAACCTTTCGTTAAGAAACCTTTGTCAAAGGTGAAACAACTTGGGGGCCGCACATGAACGAGGCGGCCTGAAGCCTCCGGGCTTACGAAACATGACGTTGATCGACTGAGCTCTTGTTGAACAGCACCCATTCAAGGCAGCCTCCGGCTGCCTTTTTTTTGCCTGCCGTGCAGCCTTCAGGCGGCTCCGCTCCGCAGATGGGGTTCAGCCGGCCAGCACGCGTTGCGACGGGAAGGTGATCTCGACGAGCGTGCCTTCGTTCGGCGCCGAATTGATCGAGAATGTGGCCCGGTTGGCATCCACCATCGCCTTGGTCAGCGGCAGGCCGAGCCCTGTGCCGTCGCCGCGATGGCGTGACTGGGTCGAGGAGACCTGGCGGAACGGCTTCATCGCATGGTCGAGTTCGGCGCGCGTCATACCGATGCCCGTATCGCGGACCCTCAACACCACGCTGCCATTCGCCTCGTAGGAGGTGGAAACGACGATCTGCCCGCCAGACGGGGTAAAGCGGATGGCGTTCGACAGGATGTTGAGCGCGATCTGCTTGATCGAGCGCAGATCCGCTACGACCTCCGGGACCGAATGCGACAGCGCCGTGCGGATGATGACGCGCTGGCCGTTTGCCTGCGGCTGGACGAGGGCGACGGCCTCCGAGACTGCCTCGTTGAGGCCGACGGCGGCGAAGTCAAGATCCATCTCGCCTGCCTCGATTTTCGAAATGTCGAGGAGATCATTGACGATATCGAGGACGTGCCGGCCGGAGCGGCCGATATCGTTGGCATACTCGATATAACGGGGATGGCCGATCGGACCGAAGCGCTCGCCGGCCATCATGTCGGAAAAGCCGATGATGGCATTGAGCGGCGTGCGGATTTCATGACTGACGCGCGCGAGGAAATCGGTCTTGTGGGCGTTGGCGGTTTCGGCCGCGCCCTTGGCGTTGCGCAGCTCATCCTCGGTGCGTTTCCACTGCGTGATATCGCGGATGACGGCGCAATAGCCGTTCGAGGAGGTCAGCCGGCCCATCGTCATGAACAGCGGCACGAAGCCGCCGCCGGCCTCGCGGCCGATCACCTCACGCCCGTCGTTCAGCACACTTGCCACGCCGTGGCCGGAAAGGCCGTTCAGATAGTCGAGGACGGCTTTCTGGCTCTCATGGGCAAACAGCATGACGAAGGATTTGCCGCGCGTCTCCTGCTCGTCGTAATTGAAGAGCGCGCTTGCCGACCGGTTCATCGAACGGATATCACCCTCGGTGCCGATGACGACGACGCCGTCGGTCGCCGTTTCGAGGATCGAGCGCAATTCCTCGACCTCGACCTGAAGCTTGGCGACCTTCTCGACCATCCGCTCCGGACGCGCTTCGGGGCGGTTGCTGTCGCCGCGGCCATCTTCCTTGCCTTCCACTGGCATCAACGCCAGCATCAGAGCATTGGCATCTTCCCACCGCACCGATTGCAGCCGGGCAGTCACCGGCGTCAGCGTGTCGTCGGCCTTGACGAGCATCATAGTGCCGGAACCGGCTGCCTTTTCCTCAAGTTCGCGGCGCTGCAGCAGCGCTTCGATACCGCCGACCTCACGCAGCGCGTCGAGCGAATGGTAACCCGTCAGCCGCATGAATTCGGGATTGGCATGGATCAGTTGATCGCCGACATGGATAAGCACTGCGACCGGCAATTGGTCGACCGTACCGGCCGAAAGCCCGTCAATCATCTTCACGCGCGGCGGGATAAAACTTGTGAGAACCTCGATCTGGCTGACCGTCTCCTCAAGCCCTTCCGTCGGCTCGTCCTCGGCGATGGCGTCGGGTTCTTGAGCGGCGTCTTCGCGCAGCGGGTCGACCACGTTCTCGAAGATTGCCTCCTGCGGCGCCGTCTGCTCGACCGAAGCGGCGTAGGCCGTATCGGCGGCGGGCGTTTCGCCGGTGATGGCTCTTTCTTCGAAGGATGCTGATTCCGTAGCGACAGTGCCCGTCGGCGGGGCGTCAGGCTCTTGCCTGCGGGCGCCGAAGGCTTCCAGGCGCTTGGCGATTTCGCGGAAGTTTGCCTGTTCGGCGGCCGTCAATGCGGCGCCTGTGCTGTGAAGCTGCACGACCTTGTCGGTCGAACGGCGATTGGGCGTTTCCACGATGCGAAGCGCCGGGGGTTCGTCTGCGGCTTCGGCCGCTGGCGCTTCACTGGCGCCCTCCTGCATCTCTTCGGCGGCGCTCTCCCGGGCGGGCGGCTCGAAGCCGGCCTCTTCTCCGGTCGCTTCGAAAGGCGTCTCTTCGGTCTGCGGGTGGTCCTCGATCGCGTCCGCTGCGATCGTTTCCGACGGGGCCGCTTCGGACCCGGCGTGAATGTCGTGTGCCGACTCGGTGACAGAGGGGTCGGCCGCCAGGCCGAGGCTTGCGGCATCATGGCCGATGCCGTCCGGTCCGAGCGTCAGGCCGAGCGCCAGCGGATCCTCCTGCGCATCGGAAAGCCGGACGACGCCGAAGCCGCGGAAACCGTCGAAGTCGCGATTGCGGGTATAGGTCGGCAGAGCGGCGAGATCGACCGGGACGACGAGGCTGGTGCCTTCGACCGGCCAAAGGATCGTCTTGCCCGACCATGTGTCGCGGCGCGCAAGCGCCTCGGAAATCTTGCCCTCGGGATCGAGATTGAAGAGAGCGGCGATATCGCTGAAAGCGGAGCCGATGATGGCGGATGCATGCGGACCGACGGCCTCGGCAAATTCGTGGCTGACCTCGTTGAACCGGCCTTCCGCATCGATCTTCCAGACGAAGCGGGTGGCACGGCTATTCGGCCTGAAGACGAAACCGGGCTCGGGCGCAAGCGACAGGGCGGGGGCAGAGTCGGACGCTGCGGTTGTTGCGATGGCCGGCTCTTCGCGCGCGGCTTCCAGCGCCTCATCGATGGCCATTTGGCCGGCTTCGGCAGGCGTTTCAGCCGTCAAGGCCGCTTCCGCCGCGTCGTCGGCGGTCGCAGCGGGCTCGTCGACCTCATCCATGCGGCCCTCGGTCGCGCCGTCGCCGTTCTCCGGGGCTTCGTCTGGGGCCGGATTCTCGTCGGCAACCGCCGCCTCTGCGGATGTGAGGGCCGCCTCTGCCGGCTGTTCCCGGTCGTCGGCGAACTCCTCCAGCGTCTCCTCGACCTCTTCGATCCCCGAGACCGCATCGACGATCTCGCCGATCCCGGTCGCCGCAGCCGCCGCTTGCGAGGGAAGTTCGGATGACGACGCGCCTTCTTCCCCCGCCGGCGCGTCAGCCGCCTGCGGCGGTCCGTCGACTGCATCGAGCATGGGCGCGTCGACCGGATCAAGATGCCCGATCGCAGTTTCCACGGCAAAGAGCAGATTGAGCGCCGGCTCGTCGCTGAGCCTGCCGACCGCAGCCGGAAGATAGCCCCTGCCGGTGGCGACCGGGCGCTTCACCAGGCGATCGGGATGCGCGCCGGCAAGGTTGATCAAGGCCTTTGCGGTCTCGCTTGATATGGCGAGCGAGGCAAAGCCCGGCGAGGCTGCGATGACCTCGCCATTGGCGCCGATGACGGCCATATGCGTATCGGGATCATCGAGGCCCTGCAGCATCTGGGCCGCCGCAGCGCTAGCCGTCAGCGGCCTTGCCGATACCGGCACGGAAAACAGAATGGCCTTCTCGCCTGATGAAAGCCGGATCAGTTCGGCCGCCGCCTGCACCTGCACGCGCTGAAAGCCCTTGGCGACGCGGATCATCAGGCTTCTGTTGTCACCGATATCGGCGAGCTGACGCGCCGCCGTTTCCAGCTGCCGAAAGGTGATGTCGGTGCGATCGACGCCCTGATCGAGCAGGTCGTAGATCGCCGAATGGCCGAAAAGCTCCGCACCTGCGCCGTTTGCCCAGAGCAGGCGGGCAAGATCTGATGAAAACAGCACCATGGCTTCGCCGCGCGAAAAGCGCTCCCGCACCCGCGCATGCACGGCGATATCGATGAACGGATACTGGACTGCGGGCATGATCAAACCTTGTCGCTGTCGGCCTTCTAAATTAACGGCTTATTAATAACTGCAGGTCGCATGCCGGTCCAGAACAGCGGGGTGCTTTCAGCCGAAAGGGTTAATGACTTGTGCGTTGCACAATTTATGTTGCAATGCACAATAAGATGTTTTATATAGACGTCATTCGATGATCACAGGCAGCAACTGCCTTAGCCCAAAGGAATGCGACCCATGGCTACCATAAAGACCGATGATGTTTTTTCAATCGCTTCTTTCGACCCCTCCAAGTTGGCTGAATCCTTCCGTGAATTCGCTGAAAAGGGCGCACAGCAGTCGAAAGACGCCTACGCCAAGCTGAAGAGCGCTGGCGAAGAAGCCGGCAAGACACTCGAGGCGACCGTCCAGACGGCACAGGCCGGCACCGTCGAGATCGGCCTGAAGGCGATCGACGTCCTGCGCGTCAACGCCGAAACCTCCCTCTCGCACATGGAAGCACTGCTCGGTGTCAAGTCCGTCGCCGAATTCGTCGAGCTGCAGACCTCGTTCCTGCGCAAGCAGGCCGAGCTCGCCGTCGATCAGGCGAAGTCGATCCAGGAAACCACCAAGCAGGTTGCCGAAAAGCTTGCAAAGCCCTCCAAGGAAGCCGCCGAAAAGGCCATGGCGTCCTTCAAGGTCGCTTGATCGGCTCCGGCCTATCGCAAATAAAAGGCTGGACCTCGCGTCCAGCCTTTTTGTATATTGATGAGGAATGGGACTTGAATTCATCGCCAAGTCCTCGTATGTGACCCCCGTCGCGCCAAACGTGATTTATGCGGTTGTAGCTCAGTTGGTTAGAGCGCAGGTTTGTGGCACCTGAGGTCAGTGGTTCGACCCCACTCAACCGTACCATCTCCCCACTTCAGTCCCCATCAGATCGCTCCTTCTAGATAATCTCATCTCGATCGAGCATCTCGATAGAAATGTTAAACTGTATCCGTAATGATCCTGCACGGGTGTTGTCGTGTCCTGCCAGAAAGCCCCGGGTTTGACGCGTGGAATGGCTGACGAGGCGCGCCTCCTGTCGACTGGAGCGTGCTGAAGGCTGATTAAGCGGCGCCGAAGAGAATATACGCTTCCGAAGGCGACTTTGCTGCTTGTTTGCCACACCAAATCGAACATTCAGGAAGTACAACCCGCCCGTATGGTGCGATGCCACCGGGTGCGCTGCATGTGCGGCACGCAGTAGCTGGGGTTTCCAATCGCAATAGTCCGCCACTCGATTACGAACGATCCGACCACGCAAGGAAAATTGCGGAAGATGCGAACCGCCTAGCCCACCCGCGGCAGCAGAGGTGCAGTCAACGATCATCGGTGCCGAAAAATCCGGACCTCGCTCCCCGATGAGCCCGGACACTTACTAAATTTCAGCAGATAACCGTAACTTCAATTTAAGTGCCGTCATGCCAGCAATTGCGAAGGTTCGGACGGGCAGGATCTTGGAAATATGTCTTCTGGCCAATGTTAGAGGTTGCGGAGGAAAAGCTTCATAAGCGCAAGTCGCCATGATCAAAAATTTTCTCGAATAGAAATAAAGCTTTTGGTTGAATTTCCTTTCCGAATGCAGCAGAGGGAAATCGGCGTAAGACGCGGTCGAAATGGAATAGGTAAACGGGAATTTTATGACGAATCTCATTACTCCGACGAAGAACGTCACATTGACCGGTGATCAGAAAGTTGACGGGCTCGTCAACGGCACTGCCTGGGACGGAACGATAACCTATGCCTTTCCTACGACCTCGTCGTCTTATGCCTATAGCGGCGAGAAAGACTATTCATTCTCTTCGATTTCGTCGCAACAGCGGTCTTTTGCCTCGTTCTTCATGGAGCAATCCTATGGGAGTGCGGCAAATGACGGCTTCTCCGTAGAGGGGTTCACGAACGCCAACTTTGAGGCCGGAAGCGCGGCTAACGCAACTGTGCGGTTCGCTCAATCGTCGCAGCCTCCGACGGCATGGGCCTACACTCCAAATATCGGCGGCCATGGCGGCGATGTCTGGTTTGGGACGGGGTACGCCGGCACCGAAGATGATCTTCGCTTCCCGAGGTTCGGCAACTATGCGGGCCATACCGTGGCGCATGAGCTGGGTCACGCTCTCGGACTGAAACATGCTCACGAAGCTGGTTATCCTAATACGACAGTCGTTCCGCGTGCTTACGATTCGGTCGAGTATACGATCATGTCTTACCGCACGTATGTCGGAGACAGTTTGAGC
Organism: Rhizobium sp. CNPSo 3670; assembly: GCF_057784555.1. Lineage (NCBI taxonomy): Bacteria > Pseudomonadati > Pseudomonadota > Alphaproteobacteria > Hyphomicrobiales > Rhizobiaceae > Rhizobium > Rhizobium sp. CNPSo 3670. The sequence continues at coordinate 2,061 of NZ_JBXSOL010000008.1, read as the reverse complement.
GGGTACAAGTACGAGCATGATGGCGCGCCACAAACCTTCATGATGCTCGATATCGCCGCCCTGCAGGAAATGTATGGCGCAGACTACACGACCAACAGTGGCGATACCGTTTACAAGTGGAATCCGAACCAGGGCATCACCTATGTCAACGGCGTTGCGGCCATCACGCCCGCAGCCAACCGCATCTTCGCGACAATCTGGGACGGCGGCGGTATCGATACTTATGATTTGAGCGCTTATACGACCGCCCTCAAGATCGACTTGCGAGCAGGCGGGTACTCGGTTTTTTCTCAAGGGCAGCTGTCCTACCTGGGTGGAGGTCCGAATAACGGCTATGCCCGCGGCAACATTTTCAACGCCCTGCTTTTTCACGACAATGTTGCATCATTGATCGAGAACGTTAAGGCCGGCTCCGGCAACGATACGGTTATGGGCAATGAGGCGGACAATACGCTCTGGGGCAATGCTGGAAATGATACCCTTACCGGCGATTCCGGCAATGACATACTCGATGGCGGCGCCGGTATCGACAAGCTGGCGGGCGGGGTGGGCGACGACCTCTACATCGTCGACAATGCCAGCGACACCGTGATCGAGAGTGCCAATGAGGGGACGGACTCGGTCCGGACGACGCTTTCTTATACACTCAGCGCCAACGTCGAAAATCTGACCTACACCGGCACCACCACGTTCATCGGTCACGGCAATGCGGCGGCCAATGTGATCACCGGCGGGACGGGATCTGATTGGCTGGATGGGGAGGCCGGCGACGACACGCTGATCGGTGGTGCGGGCGACGATACCTATGAGGTCGATAGTCTCGGCGATGTCGTGGTCGAGGCTGCCGACGGCGGCACTGACAAGATCCGGACCGATCTTGCGGCTTATTCGCTCGCGGACATCGCCAATGTCGAGAACCTATCCTTCGTAGGTAACGCCAATTTTACCGGTGTCGGTAATAGTCTCGACAATATAATTACTGGTGGGTTAGGCGACGATACGCTCTCCGGTGAGGCCGGCAATGATACTCTGAATGGTACATGGGGAAATGACTCTCTTGCCGGTGGGGTCGGCAACGATATTTATGTCGTTTACGATGCCGGCGACACTATCATTGAAAACGCCGACGAGGGCATAGACACAGTTCAGACGTATGCGGCGAGCTACACACTGAGCGCCAACGTTGAGAACCTCACCAAAATCGGCTCGGGTGTATTTGCCGGCACTGGCAACAATCTCAACAACACCATCACCGGCGGTGCGGCCATCGATATTTTGTCGGGCGGTGCCGGTGATGACACGCTGAACGGCGGCGCCGGCGCCGACACGCTGATCGGCGGGACGGGCAACGACACTTACATCGTTGACAACACGTCCGACATCGTCACCGAAAACGCCAATGAGGGCATCGATACGGTGCAAACGGCGCTGGCAAGCTATACTCTGGCCGCCAATGTCGACAATCTCATCTATGGCGGCACGGCAGCCTTTATCGGGACGGGCAATGACCTTGCTAACACGATCAAGGGCGCGGCAGGTGCCGACACCCTGGACGGGAAGGCCGGAGCAGACATACTGCTCGGTGGAACGGGCAACGACACCTATCTTATCGATAACGTTGGCGACGTCGTCACCGAAAGGCCGAATGAAGGAGCCGATCTGGTCAAGACGACGGTTTCTTCCTACGCTTTGACCAATAATGTCGAAAATCTGATCTTCATCGGCACTGGTGATTTCACCGGCACCGGCAATGCGCTCGCTAACACGATCACCGGCGGCGCCGGTAACGACACGCTGGACGGTGGCGCCGGCGCCGACACGCTGGCAGGCGGCGCCGGCAACGACATCTATGTGGTCGACAGTGCGAGCGACGTCGTCAACGAGGCGGTTGGCGCCGGCACCGACGAAATCCGCACGGCGCTTGCAACCTATTCGATCGCCGCATTGGTCAATGTCGAGAACCTGACCTATACGGGCTCCGCCAACTTCACCGGCACCGGCAATGCATTCGCTAACACGATCATCGGCGGCGCCGGCAATGACACGCTGAATGGCGGGGCA